>JAGWBA010000068.1 GCA_021296215.1 Flavobacteriales bacterium | reverse complement strand
TCCAATACCAAATCCCCCATTTCTTTTGAACGAAATGTAGCAATTCTTCAAACGCTCCCCACAAAATGGACGTGACCCCCTTTTCCCTCGAATTCGGGCAGCAGGGCGAATCCGATATCGGGGTGGGGTAGGGTGTCGCGCTTTACGAAGCCCATCATGCCGATAGCCTGTCCGGACTTGGTTACCTCCATTTTCCATAGGCCGTAGCCCCAGTCTCTGTAACTCGTTAAGAACTTTTCCTTTATAAAGTTCTCCGCATCCAGTACTTCGTCAATACCCCGGTATCCGATGAATTTGAGCCACCCTGGGGTATTCATGAGTTCGTATACGAAGGGGGCGTCTTCGGTATTGAATTCGATGAGGTGCAATCGGTCGGTCGTAAGGATCTTTTTCACGGTGCTGTGGCTATCGGTTTCTCAAGATCTTGACGATGCGTCGATTCAACAGACTCCCTAGGTTCCACTCGTAGCCGTCGAAATTGGTCGTATTCACGAACTGAATCACCACGGCATCCAGATCTTCGTAGTACTTGGCTCTGCTCATATAACCCGGAACCAAGCCCGTGTGGTCGTACGCGTAGAGCTCCGAATACAGTTCCTGTTCTTTTTCACTGAGCAAGGTGCCCGTGTTCAAAGTGCGTACGAACGCGCCCACATCTTCCGCCGTGGCGATCATGCATCCGTAGTCCGATGATTTTATATCCTCGATTACTCCTACATAGTAACCGCTCATCAACCGGTTCATATCGATCGTGTGTATCGAGGCGAAAGTGTTTACAAGACCCAGTGGGTCCAGTATGACCTTTTTTATGTATTCGAACTTCGATTTACCCGTAACCTTTTCGATCAGCATGGAAAGGAGCAAATAATTGGTGTTGCAGTACATCCATTTTGCGTCGGGCTCAAATTCGGCAGGTAGATCAAAGGCACTCTCCAATACTTCCATTTGGCTCGTGGGCGGATCCGACCAAAAACTCGGTGTATCGGTGTAGTTCGGAATTCCACTCCGATGTTTTACGAGCATACGAAGCGTAATGCGGTCCGAGTTCTCGAATCGGCCCGCGAACTCCGGAAAATATTCCGCTACCGTTCCATCCAACAATAACTGCCCGTTGGCTACCAACCTGGTGATGGCCGAGGCGGTATACAACTTATCTATACTGGCGATCTTGAATAGGCCGTTGGGGTCGGCCGGAATCTTTCGATCGCGATCGTGCCATCCGGCGGCATAGTATTCCGGAGTTCTACCTCCTTGGTCAATGTACACGACCACACCGTCGAAACCATAGTTTAGTCCCTGTTCCACCTGTTCCTGAACCGTATCGGGTATCGGGGTCAGCCACCCTTTGACAACGGGCCATGGAACATAGAACATGGAGATGATGGTACCCACTAAAAGCACCACGCGAAGGGCCCATTCGGCTTTTGATACTTTTTTCTTTTTCATGAACGAGTTATTTGCAAGGCATTACAGGTCCGATGACAATTCGTGCCACCCTCGCTTTCCGTTGAGTCCCAGCCGTGTCAATCGAATGATGTGCTCGCGAAATTCCAGCTTAACGATGGCTGCGACCTGTTGCGTGGGAGGATCACACTTGAGGTCGGAGTCGATCGCAGCTTTTATGTCCATTTTCTTCGATTTTACATTGGTCCCATTTTCCATGGAGATCAAACACGAGTTCCCGTGGAGATCGACAATGATTTGAAAGGCAATTTCGCCTCGAATTCGATTCAGGTCCTTCTCTTTCAGCGCCGACAAAACGATTTCCTTAAACTCCTCTTCATCAATGCCTGCATTTGCGGTGTCCGATTCCAATAGAAATCGCTCTGTATCACATTCTTTGAACTTTTCCGGGAAAAGGTTTTGCGCTTTCGCGATCGACGAAAAAAGAAGAATGGCGAATAGAGCAGAAATTTTCAAATACGTCATCATGGAAGTGATCGTGATTCTAGAACGGGATTATTGATTCATGTAGAAGATGAACATGAGCATGAGAGTTTACGAATATACACCCATTTGATCAGGCAGAACGGTATTCGCTGATCTCGAACAAATGACCATCGGGGTCGCGGAAGAAACAGCGGGTTTCAGCTCCGCGGTCGAAAGGAGGTGTAATGAACTCGGCACTGTGGTGTTGGAGTATTCGGTACGATTCGCGGCAGTTGTTGACGCGAATGGTAAAGGCGTGGCTCACACAGTTCGGGTCGGAGGGAGGTGAGAAATAAGTATCGGGCTTGTCTTCCGTGGGTTCGCCGGAAGTTACGAGTAGCAGCCAGTTTCCCAAGAACTCGATCACGGCAGAATCGCCGCCGTATTCTCTATAGAGCCGGGCACCCAGCACCTCCAAATAAAGTGATTTCGAGCACTCCAAGTCGGAAACGACCAGGATCGTGGTCAGGGCGGAGGCGTAAAGTATCGACCAATACCTAAACGTATATTCATCGGCAGTACTTCGCTGAGGTAGTGTATTTGTGATTCATTTAGCGAGCAAATACTTGTCGAAAATTCTTCAAGTGCCAGTTCTTCTTGTTTCAGCAAGAACCCTTCAACTATTCCTATTAAAGCTGCTTTAAGACTATCACGAGGCGAATCCCGGTCCCACAGGACAAGTATTTCTTGTTGTTCTGGTATCTCAATGACATTCAAGTTTGCTTTGATGGAAAATTGTAAGGAATCGATCGAAAGAGGTTCGCCATCGATCAAAACCTGACCAAACTGATTAACGAGCACACTGATTTGCTTTGTTTTTGATTCAAGGCGAATGAGGTGATCCGGGCATTCGTTGAGTACGTAAACCCTCACGGGCTCAAAATTCTGAGCTAAGGGCAATCCAAAGGCCAGTTTGTTCCAACACGAATCAATGTCGGTTTCGGCCGTCAAGAGCGCTAAAAGGCCCTCGTCGGAATCGCCGAAATCGATGTCAATGATCTTAAGACTATCGGGTATCGAAAACAAACCGGCTTGATTGACACAGTAGGGGTTCTTATGTGACCCGTTCGGATCCGTTGAAGTGGAGCACGAAGTCAGTAACGCGAAATAGGGAATCGCGAATGAAAGGATTGATATGTTTAACAAAGTGAGCCTCAATGAACCGGTTCGATCGGTATTGGTCGATCAGCCTTCAAGATAATCAAGTAGAATTAGTTTTCACCAACCCAGTTGGATAAACCAAAACGTAATTCCGGCCGAGCTTTTAGTTGTTCCCACGGCATTATGTCCGATTAGGTGCCCCGTCGATCTCCTTCATTGGGCTCACGACTCGAGAGAAATGTGGTCTTTCAAAGCACGTTAGTGTCAGAACTTGTTCTTCTTCGACTTCAACACTTCCTTGATCATCTTCCCGAAGTCTTTGTCCTTTTTGCGCCGTTCGGCAACCGTAGATTCGTAGTGCTCCTTCTCTCGTCCCAGCTTTAGGTAATTGTCGAGGGCCGATCTATCGAGTTCGCCTTAGTCGATAGCGGCTAATACAGCGCAGCCCGTTTCAACGGTATGGCTACAATCTTTGAACCTACATTCCAGAGCTAACTCGGAGATCTTGTCGAAGGTGCGGTTCGAGGCATCGGAGGTATCCGTTAAGCCGATCTCACGCATCCCCGGATTATCGATGAGGAGCCCTCCCGAGTCCAGAACCCGCAACTCGCGATGCGTGGTCACGTGCTTACCATGGTTCGAAAAGGCACTGATGGCATCCGTTTTCATTGTGGGCACTCCCGAAATGGAATTCATCAAGGGCGATTTCCCAACTCCCGATGAACCCAGCAAGCAATACGTTTTACCAACTGTAATCAGTTCCTTTAGGGCCTCAATACCTTCTCCGGTTTCAATGCTGATGGCGAATACCGAACGTCTTCTATGCGCAACTTCACCGACTCAATGATGGCGTTGATGGCCTCGGGTTCCAAGAGGTCGATCTTGTTCAACACGATCACGGGACCCACATTCGATGCATTGCAGATCGTCAAATACCGTTCGATACGATTGATGTTGAAGTCGCGATCTACTGCTTGTACAATGAAGGCCGTGTCGACATTGGTGGCGATGATCTGTCGCTCGCCCTTGCCCCGACCGATCGACGCTCCAGAGTGGATGCGCCGGGGAACACGGCGTGAATCACACCTTTGTCTTCATCGTACACCGAAAGCGCTACCCAGTCGCCCACCGCCGGAAAATCGGCCCTGCTAGCAGTTGTGTAGCGCAAATTGCCCAGGATCTCGGCATCATACTCGCCATCGGCGTTCTTCACGACATAGCGCTCCTTGTGCTCGGCTACCACGCGACCCACGTCAAAGGAATCGTACCCGTTTTCAGTCCTATATTCTTCCAAGGCATTGGTGTACCCTAGATCTTCAAGCGTCATGGTGCTCTTTGAATAGTTCAAATAAAGATAGGGATACCATAACACTATTCAACGATTGCTGAGCTACTCACGGTGGGCTCCATACTCCGAGGTCAACTCCCGCCGGATCCACGCATCGAGGGCACTCCGCTCGATACCCAAGTACTTTTCAGTAGCCGAGTAATAGTCGGCATCCGAAGATCCGGCCGATAGGAGCTGCTTAATGAGTTCAACTCCGCCCCTTTCATAAGCCTTGCGCATGACGAATCCGCCCAAGGCATAACGGTAATCGGTGTATTGATCGAGCGAACGCAGCTCGAGCATGTTACCGAGATCGATTTCCGGATGATCACTCAAATGGGCGTTCACCTTTTTTAAATGCCAATCGAGGTCCTTTCCCCGGCTCATGCCGTAGTACGTGGCCAAGCCTTCCAGAGCCCATAGGTGCGCATTGGGGTAATGTGGGTTTATGAGCACGTGGATGAGCTCGTGCGGGTAGTATTCATCGAGCCCCGCCGAGTACACGATCCGGTACTCAGGTTCCGATTTGCCACTGGGGATCTCTTTGCCACTGGCGCCGATCAAAAAGGCGAAGCCCCTGAGCTCGTTGATTTGTTCGTTAGTAGGAGCAAAGTAATAGTCGACCGTATCAATCGGCACCTCGAACGCGCTGCTGAAATCTGATAAAAAGGCACTCTGCTTTTGGGCCAATTCCGAGTCGAATTCGTGCGACTTCAAGTAATGATAGCGGATGTACCCCACGGTGGTGGTCGATAAGTGCAGCTCGGTATTAATCGGCAAGGCGTTGAAAAGTTTGAGCTTATCGTTCGCTCGTCCTGCGTAAACGTGAAAGGTGTACTGAACTTGACTTCTCCTGTTTTTCGGGGCGAATTCCATGAGCGAGGTGATCTTGTAATACGGCCCGATCTCCCGAACACTCAAGATTTTGACGCTGGCATAAGCAACAAATCGCAAAAAGTCCTCGGTTCCGAAATCGAGTTCACGCTCCACGAGGAAGTAGTCATCGGATCCGAATCGCTCTACCTCGGCGTTATTCCAGAAAACCGATCCGGCATCATCGCTCCCCGAAGTGAGGAAGTCGACCCACAGATCGAGGGGTTCGCCCACGCAATACACCGAAGTATCGATGTCGTAATTCACGAATACCCCCTGAGCCCTGACATTGGATGACGTGGTCAAGAGTAATATGATCCAAATGAAACTCCTCATTCCGGTAAGTCCTGCGCTTGATCGTGCGGCTTAAAAGTTGATGGTTTCGCGACAAGGTACGTAAGCGCTTGGGAAATCTCGGGTGATTTCATGCTCACAGCCGAACTTTTGTGCCTACGGCACGATGCGGGAGTTCGCCGGCCAATTGAAAACTTCACCGGGGCAGCGGAGGGCTCCATCGAGCCGTTGAGGCTCAGAATACTTATTAGGTGATTACGCGTTTTCCGAAGGGGGTAAGGGCCAGCGAGGCGAGTTTGAAGTGCTGGCTGCCCCACGGTGCGCCGATGATGGTGATGGTGAGCAGGATGCCGAAGAGCAGGTGGGTGAGGGCGATCCAGATGCCGCCGAGGAAGATCCAGAGCACGTTCATGAGGGTGTGGAGGCATCCGCCCGCGTTTTCGGTGTCTTTCACTTCGGCGCCAAAGGGCCACAGCATCAGCATGGCGAGTTTGAGGGTTTGGATGCCGAAGGGGATGCCCACGATGGTGATCATGAGTAAAAGGCTGGCGATGAAGTACTCGATGGCGGCGATTAGTCCACCGAATATTAGCCAGATGAGGTTGCCCAATAAGTTCATAGCCGATTGTTGCAGTTAGTTATTGACGGTCAGTACTATGAGGTGGTAAGATTCGTCAATTTAACGAAGTTGAACCATTTCATGAATATGTGGTGTAACAGAGGCCTACCCGGAGGTCGTATCGGGTGTGTTGGGGTGATCGTTTTTCTAGTGACCGAGAAAAATAAAGAGCATCTCAGTCTCAGTAAAATCAGCCACATCGGGGTTTCGAACAACTCCAATATAAAAGCGCCTATCGTAAAGACGGCGCTATTGCAAATTTGTTACACAACGGAGGATTAAATATGCATGATCTCGGCTTCTTTTCGCTCGAGGTGTTTGTCGATCTTGGTGTTGTAGCCGTTGGTGATGCCTTGGATCTCGGCTTCGGCGTCCTTGGCCAGATCTTCCGACAGGCCGCCGTTTTCGAGTTTTTTGATCTCGTTGTTGGCCTCTTTACGGGCGTTTCTGATTCCAATGCGGGCGTGTTCGGCTTCGGTGCGCGCTTGCTTCACCAAGTCTTTGCGTCGTTCCTCCGTAAGTGGCGGAATATTGATGATCACGACCTCACCGTTGTTTTGTGGGTTGAACCCGAGGCCACTGTTCATGATGGCCTTTTCGATCTCCGGGATCATCTTCTTTTCCCATGGCTGCACGGTCAGTGTGCGGGCATCCGAGGTGTTGATGTTCGAAACTTGCGAAAGAGGAGTTTCGGTGCCGTAGTAATCTACTTTAACGGTGCTCAACATTTGCGGGTTCGCACGACCGGCGCGAATCTTCAACAATTCCTTTTCGAGGTGGTCGATGCTTTTGTTCATGGCATCGCGAGTGGTCTCGTATATCAGTTCCAAATCTTCGTTCATATTCCTAAAACTTTAAGGTGGCCTAAGTTATTAAAAACCGCGATTCGATCAGTTTTCGACCAGGGTACCCACATTTTCTCCAAGCACGACCTTTTCGAGGTTGCCCGGGGTATTCATGTCGAATACGATGATGGGCAAGTCATTTTCCTTGCTCAAAGTAAAGGCGGTCATATCCATTACATTGAGGCCTTTTTCGTATACGTCTTTGAACGTGAGGTTTTGGTAGCGCACGGCCGATTTGTCTTTCTCGGGATCGGTGGAGTAAATGCCGTCGACGCGTGTTCCTTTGAGGATCACATCGGCTTCGATCTCCACGGCGCGCAGTGTGGCGGCGGTATCCGTGGTGAAATACGGGTTGCCCGTTCCTCCTCCGAAAATGACGATACGACCTTTTTCGAGGTGGCGAACTGCGCGTCGTCTAATAAAAGGTTCGGCGACTTTGTCCATTTCGATGGCTGATTGAAGGCGGGTTTGCATGCCCATTCCTTCGAGCACGGATTGCATGGCCAAGCCGTTGATGACGGTGGCGAGCATTCCCATGTGGTCTCCTTGTACGCGATCGATACCTTGATCGGCGGCGCCGAGACCGCGGAAGATGTTTCCTCCGCCGAGTACTATGGCTACTTCGACTCCGGCTTCAACTACTTTCTTGATGTCTTCGGCATAGGCTCGAATACGGTTGGGGTCAATGCCGTAACTGTTGGCTCCCATGAGGGCTTCGCCACTCAATTTCAGAAGGACTCTTTTGTATTTCATCACTTGGACTTTAGGTTCGGTAAAGTTAGAGCAAAAAAAAGGAGAGAACTAAGTCTCTCCTTTAAAGTATCAATGCTTGAATCAACCTCCGAGGCCGACGCGTTTGAACGCGGTGGCCGACAATCCTTTGTCAACGGAATTCAAGTAATCGCTCACGCTCTGCTTGCTCTCTTTGATGTAAGCTTGAGACATCAGGGTGTTCTCCTTGAAGAATTTACCCAAACGACCTTGAGCGATACGGTCGAGCATTTCTTCCGGCTTACCTTCTTGACGAGCGAGATCGCGACCTACTTCCAATTCGCGGCCGATGGTCTC
This sequence comes from Flavobacteriales bacterium, assembly GCA_021296215.1. Taxonomy (NCBI): domain Bacteria; kingdom Pseudomonadati; phylum Bacteroidota; class Flavobacteriia; order Flavobacteriales; species Flavobacteriales bacterium. The sequence continues at coordinate 10,852 of JAGWBA010000068.1, read as the reverse complement.
TTGGTCAATTCCGCCCTTATCTATTGAGATCGGGCTCATAGCGGCAACTTGCATGGCCACATTCTTTCCGGCATCGTCATGGGAAGGAACGGCGCTCAAACCGACCAAACTGGCCAATTTGTTTCCGGCATGGATATAAGCGGCAACGTAAGGAGCTTCGAGTTTCTCGTAAGTAGAAACCTCGATCTTTTCACCGATAACTCCGGTTTGATCGGTCAACTTCTCTTCAACGCTCATGGAGCCGTCGAATGAAAGAGCGTAAAGCTCTTCTTTAGTGTCGGGAGTGTTCTCCATAGCCACTTTAAGAACTTGCTCGGCCAACTGAACAAAACCTTCGTTCTTAGCAACGAAGTCCGTTTCGCAGTTAACACTAACCAAAACCCCAACGGTGTTGTCGGCATTGGTAGTAGCCAAAACAGCTCCTTCGCTCGCTTCGCGATCGGCGCGCTTAGCAGCTACTTTTTGACCTTTTTTCCGGAGGATATCGATGGCAGCGTCGAAATCGCCTTCGGCTTCAACGAGCGCTTTTTTACAGTCCATCATTCCGGCTCCGGTTTGTTTACGGAGCTTGTTTACTTCTGCGGCGGTGATTTTCGCCATTTTCTGTTTCTAATTCTCAGGTTATAAATACTGGTTGAATTATTCGGCCGCTGATGCCTCTTCTTTCTTGCTCTTCTTCTCTGTCTTCTCTTCAGAAGAGTCATCTTTATCTGCTTATCGAGCAGTAAGTCCTTCTTTCACAGCGTCGGTTACGTACTCGAGGATCACTTTGATCGCTTTAGAAGCGTCGTCGTTACCCGGGATGGCGAAATCCACATCGTTCGGGTTCGAGTTGGTATCGACGAGGGCGAAAGTAGGGATGTTCAATTTTTGAGCTTCTTTCACCGCGATGTGCTCATGCATCACGTCAACGATGAAGAGTGCTCCCGGCAAACGGTTCATGTCGGCGATGCTTCCGAGTTGCTTCTCGAGTTTAGCACGTTGACGAGTTACCTGAAGGCGCTCGCGCTTAGACAATGAATCGAATGTACCGTCTGCGATCATTTTGTCGATGGTTTGCATCTTTTTGATCGCTTTGCGGATGGTCACGAAGTTCGTGAGCATACCACCAGGCCAACGCTCGGTGATGTAAGGCATGTTCAAACCTTTCATCTGCTCTTCCAAGATCTCTTTAGCTTGTTTCTTGGTAGCGACGAAGAGGATCTTTTTTCCGCTGGCTGCAATGGATGCCAGGGCCTTACGACTTTCGTCGAGCTTGGCTGCCGTTTTTTTGAGGTCAATGATGTGGATTCCGTTGCGCTCCATGAAAATGTAAGGAGCCATGGCTGGATTCCACTTGCGAGTCAAGTGCCCGAAGTGAACACCTGATTTTAAGAGTTTTTCAATTTCTATTGGTTGCATAATGCAATTGGTTTACGTTCTGTTCGACTTAATTTTTGGCTTAAGCAATCGGGAGGTAGGCCCGGGGGCATCCGACCGATTTAGATGCTAAACCGAATAAGGAATTCCGATTAACGTTTAGAGAACTGGAATTTCTTACGAGCTTTCTTCTGACCGAATTTTTTGCGCTCGACCATACGTGGGTCACGAGTGAGCAAGCCGTGTGGCTTGAAGATAGCGCGGTACTCGTCGTTGATCTCGCACAAAGAGCGAGCGATTCCCAAACGAAGAGCTTCCGCTTGTCCGGTGGTTCCACCACCTTCAATGTTTGCTTTAACGTCGTACTTTCCTACGATCTCCGCCAAAGTGAAAGGTTGCATCACTTTGTAGCGCAGGGTCGGGGTAGTGAAGTAGTCGTCGATCGCGCGGTTGTTGATAGTAAAGTTACCCTTACCCTCGGTCAAATAAACGCGAGCAACTGATTTCTTGCGACGTCCGATAGCGTGCGTGATTTCCATTGCTTAGATTTTAATTTCGTTGAAGTTCATTACTTCGGGCTTTTGCGCCTCATGCGGGTGCTCTGCACCAACATATACGTGAAGATTTCCGAAGATCTTGCGACCTAAACGGTTCTTCGGCAACATGCCTTTAACAGCAGCCTCGATCAAGAGAATAGGATCTTTCTCAAACAACTCGCGCGAAGTCAAACTGCGCTGTCCACCCGGGTAACCCGTGTGGCGGATGTGTTGTTTCTGATCCCACTTCTGTCCTGACAAGCTTACTTTATCGGCATTGATAACGATGACGAAATCACCACCATCCACATGCGGAGTGAAGTCTGGCTTGTGTTTTCCGCGAAGAACTTTAGCAACACCAGAGGCCAAACGACCTAGTGTTTGTCCTTCAGCGTCCACCACGATCCACTTCTTGTCTACCGTTGCGGCGTTGGCCGAAACCGTCTTGTAGCTCAATGTGTCCACTTGACTGAATTTTTAATTAATTACCCGACTCGCAATGGAGCCCTCTCAAAAACGGGCTGCAAATTTACGACAATAATACCGTTAGCCCAATTTTATGAACGAAAAAGTGTTGATAACCAATTGGCTTCAGCCCTCCTGATAGCGGGGGATGGCCTATGTTGAGTCGGGTGATCCATAGCGGAACGGAGGGCTACATCGAGCCGTAGGCTCATATCACTCCTAATTCCTTGCCGACTTCGGTAAAGGCCTCGATGGCTTTGTCGAGGTGCGACTGGTCGTGCGCGGCACTGAGTTGTACTCGAATACGGGCCTGCTCTTTCGGGACCACCGGATAAAAGAATCCGACGACGTAAATTCCTTTTTCGAGAAGCTTATCGGCCATGACCTGCGACAGTTTGGCGTCGTACAGCATTACCGGTACAATGGCGCTGTCTCCGTCCTTGATGTCGAATCCGGCCGCTTTGATCCCCTTTTTAAAGTAGTTGGTGTTCCACTCGAGTTTATCGCGCAGTTCGGTGCTTTCGCTCAGCAGGTCGAAAACCGCGATGCTGGCACCCACGATGGATGGAGCCAGCGAGTTACTGAAGAGGTACGGGCGAGAGCGTTGACGCAGCATGTCGATGATCTCCTTGCGACCGGTCGTAAACCCGCCCATGGCACCTCCGAGTGCCTTTCCGAGCGTTCCGGTGATGATGTCGATACGTCCCATAACTCCGCGCAACTCGTGGGTCCCGCGACCCGTTTCGCCTATGAATCCGGTTGCGTGGCATTCGTCGACCATCACGAGGGCATCGTACTTTTCGGCGAGGTCACAGATCTTATCGAGCTGAGCTACATAGCCGTCCATGGAGAATACCCCGTCGGTTACGATGATCTTGTGGCGCGCTTCGGAGGCCGCTTTCAGCTGTTCCTCGAGATCGGCCATGTCGTTATTCTTGTAGCGGAAACGCTGAGCCTTGCACAAGCGCACCCCATCGATGATGGAGGCGTGGTTGAGCGAATCGCTGATGATGGCGTCTTCGGGCCCGAGCAAGGGCTCGAACATGCCACCGTTGGCGTCGAAGGCCGCAGCGTATAGTATGGTGTCTTCCGTACCCAAAAACTCGGCGATCTTGTGCTCGAGTTCCTTGTGAATGTCCTGAGTTCCAGAAATGAAGCGAACGCTCGACATCCCAAATCCATGCGAGTCCAAGGCATCCTTCGCGGCCTGCAAAACTTTTGGGTGCGAGCTCAGCCCCAAGTAGTTGTTCGCGCAAAAATTGATCACTTCCTGACCGGTGCTGATCCGGATCACGGCATCTTGCGGACCGGTGACGATGCGCTCCTTCTTATATAGTCCGGCCTCTTCAATGGCCTTCAACTCGTCTTGCAAATAGCTTTTCAGGGCTCCGTACATATCGCTGAATTTTGCACGCAAGTTAGCGGAAATCAGTCTTCTTAAAAAGGAAATTAGCTACCTTGGATCTCTGTGAAGCGCAAGCGGCTCAAAATAGGCATCGCCGTTATCGCGGGGTTCGTTTTGTCGGGCAATTTGTTGGTGCTGCGACAGGTGAACGATATGCTCAAAACACAGGTCCGCAACCAACTGGGCGATGGCTGGGAGTTCGAGTACGAGCGCAGCCGCTTGAACCTTCGCCGCGGCGAGCTAAAACTCTACGACATTCAACTCACCCGTCAGGGCCAGCAAAAGAAGTATTGGTCGCTCCACGTCAAAAGCATTCGCCTCCACGGCTTCAAGAGTGCCGAATTCCTTTCTTCGGGGAGCCTGCGGCTCGATAGTCTCGTCATCGATAAGCCGGTGTTCGAAGGATACGCCTTACCTCCAAAGGACAGTTCAAAAACGGCCGTGCCCAAAGAGGGGTCCTCGGACGGAGAATTGACCGGGCTCGATCTCCGGGCCAAGGAGCTCCGAACCCTGGACGGCTCTCTTTGGTGGGATCCCGATGGACCGATGGAGTTTTCGGCCGGACTCAAATTCGTGATGAAAGACTTGGCCGTCGATGGCTCCGCGACGGAGCTGGTGGAGATGTCGCGCTGGGTGCTCACCTTGCCCGATGTATATTTTCAATTCCCGGACAGTATGTACGTGGTGATGGTTGACAGCGTAGAAGTGCTTTGGGGCGACACCCTCTTTGCCGGACACGGATTACACCTGAAGGCAAATCTGGGACGGATCGCCTACGGACACCACTACGGTTGGAAAAAAGCTCGGTGGGATGTTTCGGTCCCACGTGGTATATGACCCCGCCCGATATGGTCGACACCGGATTGGTACAACTCACGAACTTGTATCTGAACCAGCCTTATGCCGAGATCTTCAAAGATGGTCGATTGCCATTTCCGGATCAAGTGAAGACATATCCTCAGGATTTGCTGAGCAGTATTTCAATCGATCTGGGCTTCGAAAGGATCGAGGTCAATGGCGGAGTGCTGGTCATTGAAGAGTTGCAAGGCGAGCGCAAGATCGCTGTGCGTGTAGAATTGACCGAACTCAATGCCTCGGTCACCAATGTGCAAAATTGGGATAAGGAAGCGCCCGCCTTTGTTATGGCTGGATCGACCATGCTACAAGGAAGTACCTTGGCCGAGATTCTGGCAGAATATTCATATGGTTACCGAAACCCGTTCACGCTCACGGGCCGAATGGATTCGACGGACCTTAGTATCACGAAGAAATTTCTGGAGCATTCGGGTAACCTTTCGGTCAAGAGCGGACAGGTGGATGGCCTTACATTTAATTTGAGGGGAAATCAAGATACGACCTTCGGGAACGTTGATTTCAGGTATTCGAATTTGGAGGTGGAATTGGTCGATAAACAAACCGGCGAAGGCAAGGGGGAGCTGGTGAACTTCTTCACCGGCGCTTTTGGTGGTTTGGTGTACCACAAAGACAATCCGTCCAAGAAGTATGGACTCCACTTAGGTCAGGTTGGAGTGGCGAACAAGCCGTACAAGGCATTCATTGGGCACTGGATGGAAGGGCTTCTCGATGGGCTCTTGAATTCCGTTCTCAGGACCAAGACCCTGAAGCGCGATCGAGAATACCGCAAAAAAGTAAGGGAGCAAAAGCGCGAAGATCGCAAAGCTCAATCGTCGTCCGAAAACCTTGAAGAATAAGAGGGACGGAACTACTTTAGCCGATCAAGTGAATCGTTGACGAGGGTCCACAAGGCCTGGATGCCCGGTGCTATGAGTGCTTCGGGAAACGAAAAGTCCGGCGAACCCATGCTTCGGGCCGAGAGGCCGCAACCCAAACCAAAATATACCGCGTTGAGATTCTCCCGGAAAACGCCGAAGTCGTCGGACCAGCGGAAGGGCTGCTCCATGTGAATCAATGGAAGCTCGTTTTTAGTACACCATCGATTGATCCACTCTGAAGATCCTTCGGGGTTTTTAACGGCCTCGAATGCATCGTGCCAGGTAACGTCGATCCCGAGGGCGTGAATTTGCCCGGCGATTTGTGCGTAATCTACGATGCGTTTGGCCATTTTATCGAGTTCGCGCCGTTTTTGAGCGCGGATCGTGGCACTTAGTTCGGCGTATTCGGGGGCCGTGTAAAAATCGTGCTGTCCGAGGTGCGCGTGCGCGATATTGGTTTGTACGAACTGCTCAAATTTATCGTCGTTTTCGAGGTCGAGAATTTGCTCCGATAGGCGAATGAGCGCCCCGAGTGGGTGGCTGTCATCGTGAGTCGAAATATCGGTGCCTCGGCCGTGTAGCTTTATGGTGAGGCCCTTGCTTGCCGTGGTGATATCCCCTTCGCGAAAAAGCACGGAGCCCGGTTCATGGCCGGGAATGGCCCTGAACCCGATGATGAGTTCGGGTTTGAAAGGTCGGAATTTGTCGTCGAGATAAACCGCGCGCGCTCCCGTGCCCAGAACCGATGCGGGCTGAAACAACAGGGCAACGGACCCCACAGGTGGTGTATTTTTTTGAAGCAATGGCGCCAGCCCTGCGGCTAGGGCCATGTGGCCGTCGTTACCGTACAGGTGACCCGCGGGTGATGCGTCCATGGGAACGCGGATCATAACCGTTGGGCCTTTGACCCCCGATCCCCATTCGGCCAAAAGACCAAACCCACCGACGTGATCGACCAGTCGCGTGGGTTTGTATTCGGTCAGGAAATGTTTGAGACGGGCCGAGGTTTCCTTTTCGGTATTTGCGAGTTCCGGAAACATCCGCAATCGAGCCAATAAGCTGAGCGCGGGATCAACGGAAACAGTGGATGTCGTAGCAGTATTCAAAACACGTGAAGTTCTGGTTTTGAATAGCTAACGAGAATCTCGACCTGAGGTTCAAAAAAAACTGAAAGTTTTGAAATATTAGTCTTCGACCTCTTCGTCCCGGGCTTCGGTTTCGAACTCTTCGGATTCGCCGGAACCTTCATCGTCATCTTCTTCCATGTAGGCATCGATCTTTTTTGTCATTTCGACATTGATCTTGACGAAGTATTCGGCGTCTTCGGTTTCGATCGGAAGTGCGGAGACCGTTTCTCCGGCAGCGTTGACGAACTTGATCAAATCACTGTCGCCATAGCCGTACGTGTACGTGTACTTGATGCTTTCGAGAATATCGGTGTGATATTCTCGACGTTGATGATTTTATGCGCTTTGCTCATTTTTAAATTGGCGGTGATTTAAAGTATGCTGTAGTAATATCAAAGGTCAAGAAGAGAGGCGAAGATCAGCGGAGCTACGATGGTAGCATCTGATTCGATGATGAACTTCGGGGTATCGATCCCCAGTTTTCCCCAAGTGATCTTCTCATTCTGTACGGCGCTCGAATAGGACCCGTAACTGGTCGTTGAATCACTAATTTGGCAGAAATAGCTCCGTAAGGGAATATTCTCCATTTCGAGGTCTTGGTGCAACATGGGCACCACACAGATCGGGAAATCTCCTGCAATGCCACCTCCAATTTGGAAGAAACCAACGCCCTTTTCACCACCGTTTTCAATGTACCACTTGGCGAGGTAGGTCATGTACTCGATTCCCGATTTTACGGTTGACGGCTTAAGGTCTTCAGTAAAGCAATAGCTGGCGAAAATATTACCCATGGTCGAATCCTCCCGTCCCGGGCAAACGATCGGCAAGTTCTTCTCGGCGGCGGCTACCATCCAGCTATCCTTGGGATCGATTTGGTAGTATTGCTCGAGAACACCGCTGTTGATCATTTGATACATGTATTCGTGCGGGAGATATCGCTCTCCGTTATCGTCGGCCTTTTTCCACAGTTCGTGAATATGCTTTTGCAGACGCCGGAAAGCCTCCTCCTCAGGAATACACGTATCGGTTACGCGATTGATCCCTCGTTTCAAAAGACTCCATTCTTGCTGTGGTGTAAGGTCGCGGTAGTTCGGCACCCGCTCATAGTGGTCGTGTGCCACTAAATTCATGATGTCTTCTTCGAGGTTGGCCCCCGTGCACGATATGATCTGGACTTTGTCTTGGCGGATCATTTCGGCTAAGAGCTTACCCATTTCGGCGGTGCTCATGACACCGGCCAAAGTGATCATCATGGGTGCCCTGGAGTCGAGGTGTGCTTGATAAGCGTTCGCGGCATCTACAACCGAGGCGGCGTTGAAATGTAAGTAGTACTTATCAATGAATTCTTTGATCTTCATTCGCAATGATTATTTCTGCCACTTAAAGAGGTAGCTCAACATTTTATAATAGAGTTTGGCCGCGAGAAAATCGGGCGCTTTGTTATTTGGATTCGGTGCTAGTTCAACGAGGTCGAATCCGACCACGTGACGCGTCTTGAACACCTGGCGCAGAAAACGCAAAACTTGGTTCCAGCCCATACCGCCCGGTTCCGGCGTTCCCGTGGAGGGCATGATGGCCGGATCGAACACGTCGAGGTCGATCGTGATGAACACATTCTGGGTCATGAGTCTCAGTGCGTCTTTCATCCAGCGGTCGTCTTTATAGATCTTGTGCGCCCAAAAAGTATGGTCTTCGTCCATATATTCAACCTCACAGGAGTCCATACTTCGGATGCCAACTTGAACGAGGTTGGTAGTGCGGCTCGCTTCGTGAACGGCGCACGCGTGATTGAATGGAGTTCCCTGGTACTCGGGACGAAGGTCAGCGTGTGCGTCGAGTTGCAGTACCGTCAGATCTTCAAAACGCTTATTGAACGCTCTGATGGTACCGATCGATATGCTGTGTTCTCCTCCGATCACAGTGGTGAATTTACCCTCGTCAATTAGCTCCCCGGTGCTTTGCTCGACCTTCTTCACCATATCTTCGGGGCTCGTCATTCCCGTCAAGGAATCCGCCAAGAAAACGCCTTTTTTGTACGCCTCTAATCGGGTTTCGATATCGTAACGCTCCATGTTCTCAGACGCTTCTAAGAAAGCTGCCGGTCCTTTATCTGCCCCCTTTCCCCAAGTTGACGTGCCGTCGTACGGAATCGGCAACAGGGCCACTTCGGCGGTTTCTCTTTCGGCGTATTTATCTTCTATTCCTGCGTAGTTCATCATAATGTTTTTAATATCCGAGAATATTGAGCATCGTGGCGGCCGATTCCGTGTCTCGGAAGAGTTTGTATTTAAAGTTACCGTTTTCGTCTTTATCGATGATGACGTACTTCGGCGAAGGGGTGAGGCAATGTTGAATGCCGCCATATCCACCAATACTTTCCTGATATGCCCCTGTATTGAAGAATCCCGGGTATAGGGTATTGTTCTTGTCGAACTTAGGCAAATATATGGCGTTGATATGCTGCTCGGAATTGTAGTAATCGTCGCTGTCACAAGTTAGCCCTCCTAAAAATACACGCTCGTATTCCTTTTCCCAATGATTTTTGGGCAGCATGATGAAGCGCCTGTTAATGGCCCAAGTATCGGGCAGCGTAGTCATGAAACTGCTGTCGATCATGTTCCAGCACTCGCGGTCGTTTTGCCTCTTTTGCAAAAGCACACTGTACAGCGCTCCTCCGGCCTCGCCTACCGTAAAGCTGCCGAACTCCGTAAAAATATGAGGTACCGGTACGCCGAATTCACCGCAAACCATTTTGACCTGACTAATGATCTCGTCAACGATATAATCGTATTCGAACTCAAAACTCAAACTATTCTTGATCGGGAAGCCCCCGCCGATATTCAACGAGTCGAGACCCTGCGCTACCTTCTTCAATTCGCAGTAGACCCGCAAACACTTGGTGAGTTCGCCCCAGTAATAGGCGTTATCACGAATTCCGGTGTTCACGAAAAAGTGGAGCATCTTCAAGTTGAACTTCTCATTATCCTGCACCTGCTCAAGGTAAAACGGAACTATATTTTTGTATCCGATCCCCAAACGCGAGGTATAAAATTCGAACTTGGGCTCTTCTTCCGAAGCAATGCGCAGTCCGATATTCATCGGCTCCTGCAGTTTTTGATCGAGGCGGTCGTATTCCGATAAGTTGTCGATCACCGGCACTATGTTCTCGTAACCTTTATTTCGCAGAGCAACGATTGAATCGAGGTACTCGTCGGTCTTGAATCCATTGCACACGATGTATCGGTCGGCCGGCAACGTCCCTTCCTCGAACAGCTTGGTCATGATCATGACGTCGTAGGCTGAAGAGGTTTCTAAGTGCGTGCCCTGCTCAATCGTTTCTTTAATCACGTGCGCAAAGTGGTTGCTCTTGGTGACGTAGCAGTAATGATAGTCGCCTTCGTAATCGTGTTTTTTCATCGCTTCGCGGAACCACCCGCGGGCTTCGCCGATCTGTTCGCCGATCACCGGCAGGTAAAAGAATTTCAGCGGCGTTCCGAACCGCTCGATCACGTCCATCAGTGGAATGTCGTGAAAGCGCAGGTCGCCATTTTTATCGCGATCGAATTCCGCTTGCGGAAAATCAAAAGTCTGCTCAACAAGGTCTATATATCTATTCTTCATAGCGATCAAAAGAAAGTTAACTTCTGCGGTTTATCCAACATCCACCCGGTGATGCTGTATCGATTACCGAGTGAGAGCAGCACTTCGTGTTCGATCCTCTTACTGTCCAAAAGGACTAAGGTACCCGCCTGCGGCGAGATGTCCACATATCGGTCCGTTGTGCTATCGTTAAATATGGCATCTTCATACACCCTTAGGCAACCTCCTTGCTCGGGGGTCCAATCGAGATTCAGGTAAGTGATCACCGAAATAACCCGGTGATCGTTAATATTCAGCGTGTCGTGATGTCGGTCATAGTGCGTTCCCGGAGGGTAGCAGGCAAAGTGAACCTCGTAATCGGCCAAGCCTAAAAAGCAGATTCGATTCAAGAACACGCGAAGATCTTCGAGCTTATCGAGGTATCGATGCCTGGCCGGAACAGCATCTTCCTGTTCGACCCACTTGATGCGGTCGCCTCGGATACTCCGATCGATTTGATGTTCATGCGCTGATCCAATTCCGGCCGCTTTGAACCGCTCTTCCCTTTAATTTCACCACCTGTTAATTTTGATGATTAGAAGTTAACAACCGACAGGGGCACTTTATCGCTTTTCCCGGGTTCTTAGA
>JAGWBA010000067.1 GCA_021296215.1 Flavobacteriales bacterium | reverse complement strand
TGGCGCAGTTGGTAGCGCACTACGTTCGGGACGTAGGGGTCGCTGGTTCGAGTCCAGTCACCTCGACAACGAAATTGCCTCCTTAGCTCAGCTGGTAGAGCGACGCACTCGTAAAAAGAATCGCCGTAGCCATCGCCTTTTCACCTCGGGCCGAAGCCAATATCTGCGAAACCAAACGCATCGCCGATCAACTCGGAGCAGAGCTTATCCTCATTCATGTCGGGGCCGACTCCGATGAAGGGCACCGCCAATTCAACGAACTTATTTCGTGCGCGGATGTCGCAACCAGCGAGGTCAAACAAGTTTGGCGCGACGGCGATCCGGTGAAGGCCATAGCGGATATCGTACGCGAAGAGGAGGTCGACCTATTGGTTTCAGGAGCCTTGCCCAAAGAAGGGCTGTTCAAATACTTCGTGGGTTCCATAGCCCGTAAACTATGCAGGGCGGTCGATTGCAGTGTGTTGCTCATGACGGCCCCACAAAAGAAAGCGCACCCCTGTCGGGTAATCGCGGTGAATACCGATATGGATGCCTGCGACGGCTCTACCGTGAACGTGGCTTTTCGATTTGCCGATTGTTTTAGCTCTGAAGAGGTACATCTGGTTCAGGAACTGGATCCCCATCGCGTGAAGGTTCGCGTAGAAGACGACAGTTCACTCGACGCTTTTAATACGGCTAAAGAGGTGCTGCGCGAAAGTGAAACGGTACGGCTCCAAGCGATGATCGAAGGAATACATCGGCCCGAGAGGGCCCATACCCAAACCGATTTCGTGTTCGGAAAGCCCGGCGTTACGCTGGCGCACTACGCGCAGAGTATTCGCAGCGACCTGATCGTCACCAACGCACCGACCGATAAATCTCGGCTGATAGACCGCGTGTTCATGAGCGGAATCGAATACATTTTAGGGGACTTGCCCTGCGACATAATGCTCGTGCGAAAAACTCAATAAGATGGCCCGCTCCCCAATCATACCGTGGAGAGAAATCCCGTCGAATATTTTTGCCGGATTTGTGGCGTCGCTCATTGCGCTGCCGCTGTCGTTGGGCCTTGCGCTGGCTTCTGGAGTTCCGCCCATGGCCGGAGTCATTAGCGCGGTCGTGGGGGGAGTGGTTGTCGCCCTCGCGGGTGGCAGCTATGTCACCATCACCGGACCCGGTAACGGTTTGGCTGTAGCCACCCTAGCCGCGGTGACCACCCTCGGAGCGGGGGACATGTACCAAGGATAAATCCTGACCCTTGGGGCCATTGTAGTCTCCGGCGGCCTCATGCTCGCCTTGGGAGCCCTACGGCTCGGGAGTATTAGCGATTTCTTTCCCAGCGCCGCGGTGCAGGGCATGTTGGCCGCGATCGGACTCATGATCATGGCCAAACAGCTCCATATCATGCTAGACGAAATGAATCCGGTTCACGAAGGACCCGCCTTCTTGCTCGCCGAAGTGCCCGAAACCGTTGAAGAGCTGAGCAATATACGAGAGCGGATCTATCCGGCAGTGATCGGACTCGGATCTTTGTTGCTCATGGCATTCTACAAGCGTATTCCCTTTAAATGACTGCATTATATTCCTGCTCCGATGTGGGTGGTAGTGCTTTCGGTAAGCTACGTCTACTATTGTGAATTCAACGGCATTTCCACCCATTTGCCCGAGAGCATGATGGTTCGGCTGCCCGATGAAGTGATCGGTGCTTTGACCTTGCCTAATTTTTCACTTTGGCGAACGGGCATGTTTTGGGAAGCTGCTGTCACACTTACGCTAGTGGCATCCATTGAGTCTCTGCTCAGCGTAAAAGGGGTAGAGCGGCTCGATCCCAAACGCCGTAGAGTAAACGTAAATAAGGATCTGCGGGCCATGGGATTGGGAACCATGATCAGTGGTGCATTGGGGGGCTTAATGTAGTAGGAGTTATCGCCCGCAGTTCGGTCAACGCGAGTAATGGAGCTACCATGCGATTGAGCAATGGGTTTCACGGAATATTCTTGGCCGTTTTCATTTTGTTGTTCAAGAACCTCGTAACCGGAATTCCTCTTCCTGCACTGGCGGTAATATTGGTATACACTGGTTATAAACTCGCTCACCCGAGTCAGTTTTTGCATAGGTACCGCATTGGCGGACAGCAGCTCTTGAAGTTTTCGATCACTATTGTACTGACCATCTTCCTCGGTCTAATAAAGGGGATCGCACTCGGGATGTTCATTACGATCATCGCTCATTTGTTCAGTGTTAAAAAGGTTGATATAATATTACGCAACTTGTTAAAAACAAACATCTTAATGATTGACGAGCTGGATGGAACCTACTTGATAAGTGTTCGTTACTTCAGCAATTTTTTTAACTTCAATAGGCTAAAGGCCAGGCTCGACACCGTACCTTATTCGGCCAAGGTAGTCGTTGATTTTAGTCTGGCCGATTTCGTCGGCCACAGCACCTTAGAACATCTTAATGAGTACAGCGAGAATTTCGATCGAAATGGTGGTGAGATCAGTATTATTGGGATCGACAACCTCGCGGTGCCTACCAACCATCCACTGAGCCCCATGCGTCCGGTTGCTTCCAAGAAAGTGAAGAAGATCAAACCATTGACCAAGCGTCAAGAGCAATTGAAACAATATGGTGAAGATCTTGGGTGGTTCTACGAAGCCCAAGAGTTCCGAACGATTCAAGGTTTCAACGATTTCGGTTATTTCCGAACCGGAACTCTGGATCGAGGAAGAAACTCCTTAAAAGGTTCGGTAGGGCCACTGAAGCTCAGGGCATGTGATCTTGATTTTCACGAAGGCGAATTCATTGCCAAGGAGCCTAAGCACGCCGGTGTGGTGGTGATCGACTTGCCTGTTGAAGTTCCCGAGTTCATTCTCGATAAAGAGCGATTACTCGATAGAGTTGGGCAACTGGCCGGATTCAGGGAGGTCAACTTCAAAGGTCCCCCGGACTTTAATCGGCGATTCTGATTACGGGCCGACAAGCGCTTTGCCATGCGAAGATTATTCGATGACCGAATCATTCAATTCTTTGAGGGAAATCCGCTGTATCATATCGAAAGCAACGGAAAACAGCTACTTATCTTCGAAAAGGACCGCCTTGCGAACGTTAGTGAGTACAAGATAATGGTTAGTTTTGCCTTGCGCTTGGCGCAGTTACTTCAACAAAAAATCAACAACGGTTATGTTGGGACTCAAACTACCAACGGACCCTCGATGGGTGAACATCGCTGAGAGGAACATTGAGGAGATCTTGACCGATCACGCATACTGCGAGCAAAAAGCCGCCAGCACGGCTATTTCGCTGATCATTGGTTATCCTGAAAAGAACGAATTGGTAGAAGCTATAAGCGCACTTGCTCAGGAAGAAATGAGCCATTTCAAGATGGTTCATAAGCATATTGTGGACCGTGGACTGGTGTTGGGCCGTGAGCGAAAGGATGAGTACGTTCATCGGATCATGGAGTTCTTCCCGAAGACCGGCGATCGGAATCTACGCTTGGTTCATCGCCTGCTTATTGCGGCATTGATTGAAGAGCGCAGCTGCGAGCGATTCAAAGTTTTAAGCGAGAACATCGAAGACTAGGAATTAGCGCAGTTTTACCGCAAACTCATGGTCAGCGAGGCCAATCACTATACCATGTTCCTGAAATTTGCCCGGAAATATGGAGGAAAAGAGCAGGTGGACCCCATGTGGAATGATCTGCTTGAATTTGAAGCCGAAGTGATGAAGGAGTTTGGGAATAAGGAGTTGATTCATGGGTAAGGACGTAGACTTTGGGCAATAAGCCTTAGGCCATAGGCGATGGACTATGAACCATGAACCTTGAATTGTGGATGTTGGCGCCAGAGCCAGCTAAGAACTAAAAATTAAGAACTAGGAACTTTGAAAAAGACAGCACTAACAGAAAAACACCGCTCCTTGGGAGCCAAGATGGTCGAATTTGCCGGTTACGAGATGCCGGTGAGTTACGAAGGGCTTAAGGCCGAGCACCACTGCGTACGCAATGGAGTTGGGGTGTTCGACGTGAGTCACATGGGCGAATTCATTATTCGCGGAGCGGGTGCGCTTGATTTGATCCAGAAGGTTTGCTCAAACGATGCGTCTAAGCTGGTCGATAGCAAAGTGCAATACAGCTGTTTACCGAACGATACGGGCGGAATTGTAGACGATTTGCTCGTATACCGCATCGGGGAAGAGGAGTATATGTTGGTGGTCAATGCGTCGAATATCGACAAGGACTGGGCTTGGATCTCCAAACACAATTCGTACGGTGCAGAAATGATCAACATTTCAGACAAGACCAGTTTATTGTCCGTTCAAGGTCCTAGAGCTGCCGAGGCACTTCAGTCTCTGACCGATATGAACTTGGCCAACATGACCTACTACACCTTTGAGAAGGGCCATTTCGCCGGGTTCGATCGCGTTTTGGTGAGCGCAACCGGGTATACCGGTGCGGGTGGATTCGAGATCTACTTCGATAATGAAAAAGCAGATGCCATCTGGGACGCGGTGTTCAAGGTCGGTGCCGAATACGACATCAAGCCGATAGGCTTAGGGGCTCGTGATACTTTGCGTTTAGAAAAGGGTTTTTGCCTGTACGGGAACGATATTGACGATACCACTTCGCCGCTCGAGGCCGGATTGGGCTGGGTGACCAAGTTTACGAAGAACTTCGTGAACAGCGAGGCACTAGCCAAGCAGAAAGAAGAAGGCCTGCAACGCCGATTGGTCGGATTTAAGATGATCGACCGCGGAATTCCCCGCCATGGCTATGCGATTACAGACGGATCGGGCAACGCGATCGGAACGGTTACTTCGGGTACTCAGTCGCCAACGCTCGATGAAGGCATTGGATTGGGGTATGTGCCTGCAGGTCTTAAAGATCCCGGCACAGAAATCTATATTCAAGTTCGCAACAAAGAGCTCAAAGCTGAGGTGACGAAGTTGCCGTTCGTTTGACTAAAAATAGGGCGGTTAGGACTATTGTAAAAGCCTCTATCTATGGAATCGGTATCTTTGGTTTATGGTTGACATAATTCGGAAAAATATTGTTGACTTGAATCAAATCTTTCAGGACCCTCGAGTAAAGAGGGCCGAAGTTTTTAGTTCGGCATTTTCTGATAAATTTCACGAAGGGAGTGATATTGATATTCTCGTGACCTTTAATAAAACTGTAGAGTTGTTGGATTACGCGGACTATTACTTCGATCTAAAAGAGAAATTGGAAGACCTTTTTAGACGGCGAGTCGACTTAGTCTCGTCCCGCTCGTTGAAAAACCCAATCTTAAAGGAGAGCAGTAATTGTTCTAAGGTTAGCTTTTATGCATCCTAGAATTCTCAAGTACGTATTTGACATCGAATCGGTTATTTCAGAATTGGAGTCCTTTAAGGAATTGGTGCAGAATGATTTTGAGCCTTTTCAGAAACAGTAAGTGGTAAAAAGGGCTTTCGAGAGGGATTTGGAGATAATAGGTGAAGCTGTGAAGGGAATCCTCACTGCAGATGAGTCGATTCAAATTACTTCATCGTGAAAAATAATAGGATTACGCAATCTGATCACGCACGCATATGATATTATTGAGGAAGAACTTATTTTGGGAATCCTACAAAAGGACATTCCTAAATTAAGCGAAGAGTTTAATTCCCTTAGAATTAAGGGATAGCGTTTTATCAGCAAACTGGAGTACTAGTATACAAAGAAAGCCGACCCACTGGGCCGGCTTTTTCATTTTATCGAAGTCCCTAACTAAGAACTCAAAACGAAGAACTAAAAACTCAGTTTTGACTGGTGACGATCTTCTCCGAGAAATACTCCCCGGCGTCGAGCTTAGCCTTGATCTTGCTGAAGCATTCGATGGTGTACTCCACATCTTCCATGCTGTGGACGGCGGTCGGAATCAAACGCAGCATGATCACACCTTTAGGAACTACCGGGTAAACCACGATAGAGCAGAAGAGGTCGAAGTTCTCGCGCAAGTCAAGCGTGAGGTTCGTTGCCTCGGTCACGGCTCCGTTCAAGAATACCGGAGTTACAGGTGAATTGGTTTCGCCGATGTTGAATCCGTTCGCTTTCAATCCTTCCTGCAGGTCGCGTGCGATCTTCCACAAGTTCTCGCGGTGGCTGGGGTCCTGACGCATCATTTCGAGGCGTTTGAGGGCGCCTTCGACCAATGGCATCGGCAAACTTTTGGCGAATACCTGAGAGCGTGTGTTGTAGCGCAAGAAATCGATAACCTGCTTGTCGGCACTAATGAAGGCTCCGATCAAAGCAAATGACTTAGCGAAAGTTCCGAAGTACAGATCGATCTCGTCCTGTACACCTTGCTCTTCACCCGTTCCGGCTCCGGTTTCACCCATAACGCCGATACCGTGAGCATCATCGACCATGAGGTGGAAGCTGAACTTCTTTTTGAGCTCTACGATCTCTTTCAATTTACCTTGGTCTCCGGCCATACCGAATACTCCTTCGGTGATCACCAAAATACCACCGTCGGTATTCTCGACCAATTTAGTGGCGCGTTCGAGTTGCTTCTCGAGGTTGTTGATGTCGTTATGTGGGTACACGAAACGGCGTCCCATGTGCATACGGAGTCCGTCGATGATACAGGCGTGCGACTCGCTGTCGTAAACGATAACGTCGTTACGGTCCACAACCGCGTCGATGGCCGACATGATTCCCTGGTATCCGTAGTTCAAAAGGATAGTATCTTCCTTCATCACGAAATCGCTCAGCTCGCGCTCGAGCTTCTCGTGTAATGCGGTGTTACCCGACATGATTCGCGCACCCATAGGGTAGGCGAGTCCCCAGCGCTCCGCCGCTTCGGCATCGACCTTACGTACCTCCGGGTGATTACCCAACCCGAGGTAGTTGTTCAAGCTCCAAACGAGCTTTTCTTTTCCGTTGAAATTCATGCGGGGCGCTAAATCTCCCTCCAACTTAGGGAAGGTAAAATATCCGTGCGCGTCTTCTGAATACTGTCCGAGGGGGCCTCGGTTGTTTGAGATCTTCTCAAAGATGTCCTTCATAACCTCATTTTGGTTCGTCGAAATGGGATGGATTTCCCCAAAACAAAGTCGTTCTCAGGCAGCACAGGGGTTCCTCCATCAAAGCCGCAAATATACGAAAATTGGGTAAGTTTGTGCTTCAAACCAAATCCTGCACCATGGTTATCAGCGGTATTCAGCAAATGGGAATCGGCGTTCGCAACGTTCACGAAGCGTGGTGCTGGTATCGGAAGTATTTCGGTATGGACATCAAAGTCTTCGAAGAGGCGGCCGAGGCCGGACTCATGCTGCCGTACACCGGCGGCGAGCCGCGATCGCGCCATGCCGCGTTGGCCCTGAACCTACAGAGCGGTGGCGGATTCGAGATCTGGCAGTACACTAGTCGTACACCGGAAGCCGCCAAGTTCGATATACGTCTCGGCGACCTCGGCTTGTATATCTGCAAGATCAAATGCAAGGACATCGCCGCTACTTACAAGTGGTACCAAAATGAGGGTCTCGACCTTCGGTCGGATGTGGCACCGGATCCGGCAGGTCGTCCGCACTTCTATTTAGCCGATCCCTACGGCAACATATTTGAATTGGTCGAAGGCTATGGTTGGTTCAAAGACGAAAAGAAGCTCACTGGCGGAGTTTTCGGCGCAGTGATCGGCTCGAGTGACATCGATCGCGTACTGCCGATTTATCAGGACATTCTGCAATTCGACAACATGATCGCGAATCAGGAAGGTACCTTCTCCGATTGGAAAGGGCTGCCCGGCGCAGAGGAAAAATATCGCCGCGTGGTGCTGAAGTCATCGGCCCGAAAGGGCGCATTCAGCAAATTGCTGGGACCCGGCGAAATTGAATTGGTACAAGGGCTCGATTACGAGGGACAGCATATTTTCAAGGATCGTTTTTGGGGTGATCTTGGATTCATTCACCTATGCTTCGATATCAACGGCATGGCCGAGCTGAAATCGAAATGCGAAGCGGCGGGTTATCCGTTTACGGTAGACAGCTCCGAAAGCTTTGACATGGGCGAGACCGCGGGACACTTTACTTATATCGAGGATCCTGACGGAACGCTCATTGAGTTCGTTGAAACCCATAAAGTGCCGATCATGAAAAAGATCGGGTGGTACATTAACTTAAAGAATCGTCGGGCCGAAAAATCCCTTCCTACTTGGCTGCTCAAGGCCTTTGCACTCAATAGGGTCAAAGATTGAACGTCGCCCTCATAGAACCGTTCTTTGGTGGAAGTCACCGCCGTTGGGCCGAAGACTACCGCGATTTTTCGGGACATGAAGTATATTTATATACGGCCCCGGGTCGACACTGGAAATGGCGCATGCACGAAGCGGCGCTGTCGCTGGCCGAGGAGTTTGTTGCCGCTGACAGGCGTTATGATCGGGTGATCGTTTCCGACATGCTCGACCTGTCAACGTTCAAGGCGTTCATCGGCCCGCAGGGCCAGAGCGAATTCATTCTGTACTTTCACGAAAACCAACTCACGTATCCGTGGAGTGCCCGGGATCGCGACAACACGCGTGGCGGTAATCGGCATTACGGGTGGATCAATTACGCGAGTGCGCCGGCGGCCGATCGACTGTGGTTTAACAGCGACTTTCACCGTACCGGCTTTTTGGAAGCCTTGCGGCCGTTTTTGAAGGCCTATCCCGACCGGCGCGGCATGAGCCGGATCGCGGGCCTCGAAGCCAAGAGCGAAACCCATCATCTGAAGCTCAATTTGCGGAAGCTCGATGATCATGATCCGATCGAAAAAGGAGATAAGCCCTTGTTGCTGTGGAACCACCGGTGGGAGTACGACAAGAATCCGCGTGTATTCTTTAAGACCCTTTTTCAGCCGGCCGATGAAGGTGTAGCTTTTGATTTGGCCGTTTTAGGACAACGCATGATGCGTTATCCGAAGATCTTCGACGAGGCACGGGAGCGACTGCGAGATCACATTGTTCAGTGGGGCACGGTGGAGAGCTTTTGCGAATACGCATCGTGGTTGCATGCCGCTGATCTATTGCCCGTTACCGGTCGGCAAGATTTCTTCGGAATCAGTGCCGTTGAGGCGATGTACTGCAATGTGGTGCCCTTGTTGCCCAATAGATTGGCCTTTCCGGAGCATGTGAACGACGACGCCTATTTGTACGACTCCGACCGCGAACTGCTCGATATGCTTTGCATTTGGCTTACCGACCCCAATAAAAAACCCCCTCCGGTTAAGGAACGGGTTCTTCGCTATAGCTATTAAGTGTTTCTGCTGCTGTTTACTCAATAACCAACTTGCGTGTAGAGCTTGTTTTACCGTCGGTGAGGTTGATGTAGTAGACTCCGGCCGGCTCATTGGTATGATCGACCTCGATCGTTTGTGAGCCTTTGACGTTTTTAAGGCACTTACTGAATACGCGTTTTCCGGCCTGATCGAACACATACAAGTTCATATCGGCTTCTTGAGCCACTTCGAATGATACTTTGATGTCGCCGTTCGATGGATTCGGATAAACGTTTAGGTCCCCGATTGCAAGCCCGTCTTCGGCCACTTCGTAGCTGCCATCGATGGCTCTGCGGAGATCTTCGAGCTCGTCTTCATTGAGCTTTTCGTGTCGAACGCGAACTACGAAAACATTGTCCGATCCGTTCTTCACCTCGATCAGCGTATTGCCCTCTTTGAATTCCATATCGCCGGCATCGCGCATTTCGACATGGCCGTTCTCGATCATGATCACATGCTTCGATTCGGTCTTTTCGCCATTCTCATCTTCTTCGACCTCTATGAAGAAGGTTTGTCCGTCCTCGAGCAGCTTGATGTGTTCTCCGCCTTCGGCCTTCCATACGCGAACTTCCTGCACTTCGTCGCCGTCCTCAACGCCTTCGATACGAACGGTCTTGACCTGAACATCGACATCGCCGCCGTCGCTTCCATGCATGTGCACATCGCCCCAAGGCGCAGGCAACTCAATATCGTCCATCGACTGACCTTCTTGCAGCACAATGACCGTATCGAGCTCTTGCGTTTCGCCGTTGACCTCTTTAACGAGGTGCAGGCGCACTTCTGATTGTTTTTCTTGGCCTACGGCCCGATTAACCCCTCCGACGACCATTAGAGCCGAAAGGAAAAGGGTGGAGTAGAGTGATTTTTTCATAAGGAGTATATTTTGGTTCTCAAGCAAACGTACGCGCTTGCTGAACCAAGCTACGTTAAAGGTCTCACAAGATCTGTTAAAGTTTTGCCAAAAGGCTGGTTTTGAGTTAGCTCTCGACCTAATTTTGACGTTGTTCGTACAAGATAATGAAGAAGAATCGACTTTTTGGGATCATTGCGCTTATGAGCGTGGCGTTGGTGGGAATCATCGGCGTGCAGGTGTACTGGGTTCAGAATGCCGTGCAGGTGAAGGATGCACAGTTTCGCAATCGCGTAAGTGCCGTGTTGCAGGATTTCAGCATGGAGCTCGAGAAAGAGCAACGCACCTGGCGGGTGGCCAAAGCTATGAAGCCGACCATGCGAGGCGAGCGCCGCACTATATTGACTACGGATAGTGCGGTGATCGTTGAGCACGCGGTAAGCGACTCCAATAATAGGGTAGTAGTAAAGGTCGATACCGTTATCCGCAGCAGCGGAGAAAAGACCTCTACCGTGGTGCTCAACAATATGGAGACCGGCGAAGAAGATCGGTTCGTGATCTCGGTCTCGGGCGATGGGCAGGATACCATGCTCATGAGTGCTCAGGACATCGAAAAAAGCTATGCCGAGGTGGACCAGGTGATGCAGGAATTCTTTTTCGAGATCACCACCGGGCCACGAAGCTTGAGCGCTCAATTCGACGCCGAGAATTTTAGTGAGCGACTAAAGGAGGGGTTGGCTGCGGACGGACTCAACCTGCCGTTTCAGTTTGCGGTGATCGAAGGTGGTTTTCCGTCCAAACTGCATTCGCAACAATTTGAACCAACGGATCAAGAGGTGTATCGTACGAATCTGTTTATCAACGACATATTTAATCCGAGGTCGGATCTGTTGGTGATCTTTCCGGACAAGACCAATTACTACATCAGGTCGCTTTGGGGTGTGGTGCTTTTAAGTCTTCTTTTTACCGGAATCATCGTGTTCGTTTTTCAAAGAACGATCAAGACCATCATGAATCAGAAGCGTTTGAGCGAAATCAAATCGGACTTCATCAACAACATGACGCACGAGTTCAAAACGCCCATAGCGACCATCGGTCTGGCCTTGGACAGTATCAATGCCGAGAGCATTATTGCCAATCCGGAGAAGGTGCGACACTTCACCCGAATCATCCGCGAGGAAAACGCGCGTATGCACCGTCAGGTAGAATCGGTACTGCAGGTTTCGCAGATGGAACGCCGGGAGATGAAGCTCAAGCTCGAAAGTGTCGATATACACGAGCAACTAACGGAAGCATCAGAGCAGATACAGCTACAATTTTCGGCCCGCGAGGGCCATATTACCCACGAGTGGAAAGCGGAGTTCAGCCGTGTGCGCATCGATGAGGAATTGATGGAGCATGTGTGGTTGAACCTTCTTGACAATGCGAACAAATATTCGCCGGAATCACCTGAAGTGACCATTCGCACGTCGAATTCAGGTGATTCGCTCCTAGTGGAAGTGGTAGATCGGGGAATGGGTATGACCAAGGAGCAGCAGAAACAGGTGTTCGAGAAATTTTACCGAGTGGCCTCCGGGAATATTCACGACGTCAAGGGACACGGCCTAGGACTGGCCTATGTCAAGGAGATCGTGGAAGCACACGGAGGCAAGGTCGAAGCGTTGAGCGAGGCCGGAAAGGGAAGTACCTTTATTGTAGAATTACCTTTAGAGAATGAGTAATACGCGCATTTTATTGGTGGAGGACGACCCCAATTTTGGGTCGGTGTTGAGCGATTATTTACGGCTGAACGATTACGAGGTGGTTCATGCCGAGGACGGAAACGTTGGTTTGGCCAAGTTTAGGAGCGAAAGCTTTGACTTGTGCATCTTCGATGTGATGATGCCCAAAAAGGATGGTTTTTCGTTGGCCAGGGAAATTCAGGAGATGAATGAGCAAAAGACACCCTTTATCTTTTTAACGGCTAAGAACTTGAAGGATGATATGGTGCGTGGTTTTAAGTTGGGGGCCGACGATTATCTAACCAAACCCTTTGATTCTGAGGTGCTATTGCTGAAGATCCAGGCAATACTTAGCCGTCGGAATTCGGGTCCGGTTGAGAAGCAGACGGAATATCAGTTAGGTGGATTCGCTTTTCAAACGGAGTTACGTGAATTAAAGAAAGGGGCAGAGGTGACACGACTTTCTCCTAAGGAGGCACGCTTGCTGGAGATGCTGGTTCAGCGAAAGAACGAGGTGCTGTCTCGCTCCGAGGCATTAAAGACCATCTGGCACGACGATAACTACTTTACCTCGCGCTCCATGGACGTGTACATTGCCAAGCTACGCAAGTACCTAAAGGCAGATTCGCGTCTTGAGATCATCAATGTACACGGTGAGGGATTTAGGCTGGTGGAAGCGACTTAATTGAGTTCTTATTTAAACGAAACCTTTTTAAAGCTGCCAACAGTGAAGTGGTACACCCCGTCGTTGATCGTACCCAGCCATAAGGCGCCATCGTTGTCTTGATAAATACTGATGATTTGGAGCTCTTCAACGGTCGTTTGTATTGGAACGCTTTCCCAATTGGTTCCATCGTACTTCCATACACCTTCAGTAAATGCCACCAACCAAAGATCTCCGTTTTCGTCCGATATTCCTGAATTGAAGAACAGGTTATCGACTTCCGGGAAGTGCGAAGAGAAATCAAGACTTTCTATCATTTTGAACGTTGAATCGCTCAGGCTGAATTTATTAGCTGACTGGCCGAGCCAATAGTAGCCGTTTTTATCTCTCAACATAGTCCTCACCCCGGGTTCGCGCCCATCGGGTAATCGGGACAGCTCTGTAGCTCCTATCCATAGGAAAGATTCGCCATCGAATCGAAAAGCACCCGCGAGCACGGTGCCAAAAAGGATATTGCCCTTTGAATCCTGTTGGATCGAGAATACGGAGTAAGGACTGTAAGAAAGCCCGATCGGGTTAATGTTCAAGGAGTCGAGCAGAGGCTGTTCAGGAAGTTTGAGCTCATATAAACGTTCCCCATTGTACCGAAAAACGTCCTGAGCTCTTCCATTACAACTAAACCAAAGATCGTTGGGCCCCATTTTCCAATCGTCCCGCGCAGATCGATCCAATTTGAGCGTCGTAAAGGTATCTCCATCGAATCGACTGACACCCTTGGGTGTTTCGATAAAGAGATTTCCGTTGTGGTCTTCCTGGATCCCTCGAATTTGATTGTCGACAAGACCATCAACATTTGTGTATTGGGTAAAGCGCTCGCCATTGTATCGAAAGAGTCCGCTTCCATTACTTCCAAACCAATAATCCCCTGAGGAGTCTTGATAGATGGCCCAAATGCTTTGGTCGAGGGTGCTGGCCACATGTCCTAGATTACTTTCCACCGTTGAGCTATTCGAGCACGAACAAGCGATCATAATAAGGCACAAAAGTAGTATTGCGTTTAACCTAAACGAGGACATTAATTAATGTTATTAGATCAAGCTTTGGCTAGTACTCCTGCTTTGAGGGACCTGGCATGTGTGTGGCGGCTGAGCGTTGGATTAGTCTTCATAATATTCCCATTCACACCCGTCCAAAACGTTTTTTGACGCACTAAACACCTGTTGAAAGTCAGAAGTTTAGCTCTTTCACTACCCCAATTTACGAAATGTACCCTCCTTTGGTTTTGTATTGACCCCCTATAAATTGGACAGAAATTATCAATCAATTTAGCAGAGTTTTTGGGTTTAACAATTTATTT
>JAGWBA010000066.1 GCA_021296215.1 Flavobacteriales bacterium | reverse complement strand
CATTGTTGTCTTGCATCTTTTTAACGATCTTTTCGATCGAGTTTGGCATTAACTTCATCGATATGCAATCCAGAATACAATCGTACAGCTTACTTTTTTCAAGATCCTTTGGCTCAATGGACGACGTGAGCATCACTACCGGGGCCTTGTCGTTTTGATGTCTGTAAAACTCCAAGAACTCCCAGCCATCGACCTCGGGCATATTAATATCCAGAAAGATCATATCGGGCTTGGCTCCGCCGTTCTTAAAATGCGAAATGGCCGGCTTACCGTCCGGAAACACTTGGCATACGATATCTTCACCGTGGTGCTTTTTAAGCATGCGCTCATTGATCATATTATTGATGGGGTCGTCATCCACCAACAAATAGTGTGGTTGTTTCATGACTCAGCACGGATTAGGCGTTAGGGGTCGTACCGAAGTTAATAAAACTACTCCGAAACTCCGAGGAGCTCCTGAAGCTCAGGATTGATGAAGAGGTAGCTAAAAACTTCGAGCCGGGCAGGATTGAACATCTGAAGGCCGTCGATTTCGAACGGGTAGTAGATCTCCGCCTCGAGATCGCGGATCACATAACGCTTCTTGTCGGTTTGCCACAGTACGGCTCCCTCGCAGTAGTCATCGTCCGGATCGATCTTGTACTTCAAGAGATCCCACTCGTAAATGTGCTTGTTGTTTTTGTCGCGCACTCCAACGTACTCGTCGCGCACGTTGTAGTCCATGGCCTTTCCGGTCCACCAAAACCCATCCTTGCTGTAAAAGCTGCTTTTACCGTACATCACACGCATGAATCCGACGATATATTCGTCGTTCCTAATGCGGTATCGCTCTTCCGGAAGTTGGGGTTCATCGTTCCACATGCTGCTCCACGTAATGAATGAGGCAGTGGATGACTTTTATGTGGATCTCCTGAGCTCTGTCTGCATATTCGCTGTGCGGGGCCCGAATTTCCACATCGCATAGTTCGGCGAGTGCACCTCCCGTTTTACCGGTGAGCCCCACCACATGCATGCCTATTTCTTTTGCTGTGCCTACGGCACGAAGTACATTTTTGCTGTTCCCGCTCGTCGATATCGCTAACAAAACATCTCCGCGTTTTCCCAGCGCCTCAACTCCCCGCGCAAAAACTTGCTCGTACCCATAGTCGTTGGCCACACAGGTCAAATACGAGGGGTCACTCAAGGCCAATGCTGCATATGCCGGTCTATCATCTCTAAATCGGCCACTGAGCTCTTCGGCGAAATGCATGGCATCGCTCATAGAACCACCGTTACCACAGCTTAAGATCTTGCCATCCTGCTGCAGTGAACTAACAAGTAGTTGCCCTGCCTGTTCAATGCGCACGATATTTTCGTTGTTCTCCAGGAACTCCTCCAATATCCGCTGCGCCTCAAGTAACTCTTGTTTGATCATTCTTCGAATGCTGCCACACCGCGATCAAGCCAGTCGACGAACTTATCGATATTCGGATCGTATGCCGTGGGTTCAATGAGCGGGTCCATACTCTCGTGATCGATAATCACGTAGTAGGGCTGGCTGTTGGTTTGATAGTGCTTGGCCTGGAATTCACTCCAGAGGTTACCGACGGTCTTGACCTTCTTGTTGGTGATTTCGCTGGTGTATTGTTCTTCCTTCGGCAATCGCTCTCGCTTATCGACATACAGCGAGATCAACACCACTTCGCTGCGCAAGCGCTCCAACACACGTGGATCGCTCCATACTTGTTCTTCCATCTTACGGCAATTCACGCAGCCCCAACCGGTGAAATCAAGCATGATGGGCTTTCCCACCTTTTCGGCGTATGCCTTACCCGTTTCGAAATCGTGGAAGCAGTTGAGCTCATGCGGGCAATGGGCCGGATTCGCACCTTCGGGAACGTGACCCGCTTCGGCACCGACACCTGCAACTACTGTTGCGCTACCGCCAAAACCTTTGGGAGATTCGCTGTAGAACATGGGCGGAGTAAAACCGCTGATGGCTTTCAGTGGTGCTCCCCAAAGACCCGGGATCAGGTAAATGGTGAACATCAAGCTAAAGATCGCAAAGAATAAACGCGATACTGATATCTTCTCCAACGGGCTATCGTGCGGCAGGCGGAACTTTCCGAGCAGGTACAAGGTCAAAAGCCCGAAAATAGCGATCCAACTCACGATGAACCACTCGCGCTTCAAAATGCCCGCTTGCCAAACCAAGTCGGCCGTACTGAGGAACTTCAAGGCGAAAGCGAGTTCTATGAACCCGAGCACCACTTTAACGGAGTTCAACCATCCGCCCGACTTCGGCAGCGAGTTGAGCCATCCCGGGAAAGCGGCAAACAATCCAAAGGGTAAAGCCAAGGCCAACGAGAAGCCGAACATACCCACGAGTGGACCTTGAATTCCACCGCTAAAGGCTTCGAAGAGCAAGGATCCAATGATGGGACCTGTACAGCTGAACGATACCAAGGCCAAAGTAAAGGCCATAAAGAAAATGCCGACCAATCCGCCTCGCTCCGATGCGCGATCGGCGTTGTTGACCCAGCTACTCGGCAAGGTGATCTCAAAGGCTCCGAAGAAGCTAATGGCGAAAACCACCAGCAACAAGAAGAACGCGATGTTCACGTACGGATCCGTACTAAAGGCGTTCAAAGCATCCGGTCCAAAGGTCTTGGTAATGATGAGCCCGATGACCGTGTAAAGCACAATGATGGATCCTCCGTAGATCAAGGCGTTCGCTATACCTTTCGCACGTGATTTACTCTGCTTGGTAAAGAAACTTACCGTAAGGGGAATCATCGGGAAAACGCATGGGGTCAATAATGCGGCAAAACCACCGAGGAAGCTCAAAAGGAAGATACTCAGGAGGGAGCGGCTTCCGGAGGATTCAACGTTAGCTTTAGCTTTAGCAGTAGGGTTAGCTTCGGATTCCGTTTCAGTTTCGGCCTCGGAGCCCGTTTTTTCAGCGTCTTCTGTTACTGAGAATCGGCTCGAATTCTCCATCGGCTCAATTTCATCACTAGGCTTTGACACCTCCTCTTCAGAACTGGTGCTGGAGCCGGTTCCTTCTTCTGAAGGATCTTCTTCGACAATACTTGCTCCTCTAAGGCTGAACTCAAAATCGATATACTCCGGTGGCAAACACTGCGTAGCATCACAGGTCATGAAGGTCAGTTCTCCAGTGACTTCAAAATCCTCGGAACTCAGTATTTTGACTTTCCGGACAAAATCGACCTCCAAGCTATAATACTTGAGGTCCATCCTGAAGTTGGGATCGTACTCCTCCTCCAAGTGGCCGCGCTCCTCTACAGGACCGATCGGCTCCCAGGCGTCGCTTTCCTCAAAGATGAATTCGGTCGGAATAGGACCACCATCGGGAATATCCTGACTGTACAAGTGCCATGTCGGATCGATCTTGGCGTGAAAGATCACCTCTGCTTCGTCGTCGCTCAACCTTTGGGTAGAGTAACTCCATTTAACGGGCTCCAAGATCTGGCCGAAGGCCGTCGTTACTAATAAAAACAGAGGAAGTATCGAGTAGATCAGCTTGCGCATCGTGCCTTACATTTCGTTTTCCAAAAGCGCCACAAGGTACACCTTTTCGGTGGCGTCTCCAATTTTGAAGCGGTCGTCCAAGCGGTGCCCCACGAGCCAAACGATATCGTCTCCTGAGCACAATAGCCAGGCATTTTCTTTGGCCGTCCTACTCCACTTTTCATCGGTGAAATAATCTTGCAGCTTTTTAGTGCCTTTCATACCCAACGGACGAAACGCATCGCCGGGTTTCCAGCGCCGCAGCGTGAGCGGAAACACCAGCTTATCGTAATCGACTGCCGCGCGGTTCAAGCTCGTGGGAATTTCGATCAATTTTCGATCCACGACCTCGGCCCGGAGGGTCAGCGGTTCGTTCATCGCCTCCCCTTCGGCCCACCAGTATTTCGAACGTTCGTCATCAGCGCGTCGATCGATGATCAAATGCTCCCGATCCACCGTCATCCGATACTTCGAACTAAAGAAACGAGCACCCACCGCCTTTTCGTTTATCGCCCGCAAAATATCGCTCAAGGCGGAAAACCCGTACGGCTCCAATAGCTCGTACCACAGCGTGGCGGCACCGGGCAAATCGTTCACCTTTGCGATGTCGATCTCGGTCCAATGCTCGCGTTCGGTCACGGCATCAGCGGCCGCCCCTTCAACGATCGTTTGCAGAATTTCCTCGAGGTCCCGCATACGGGCGGCAAACGCGGTGATATTCGTACTCAGAGCGGGTTGTATTTCTTCTGCCTGCGGCAGGATGCGGTTGCGCACCACATTTCTCCGGTATTTCATCGAGGCATTCGACGAATCGGTTCGGTAGCGCACCTCGTTCTCTTCGGCATACCGGAGGAGTTCCTCCTTGCCGAATGCCAGAAGTGGGCGCATGAGCCCCTTCTCCTTACCGGCGTACTCCTGAACTTCGAGCATACCGCGAAGACCCGACACACCCGTTCCCCGCATCATGTTCCACCAAATGGTCTCGAGTTGATCATCGCGATGATGTGCCGTCATCAGATGATCGTAGCCCTCGTCACTCATCAGCTGCTGGAACCAATCGTACCGCTTACGGCGTGCCCACATCTGAGCACTCTCGTCGCTTTGATCTTCGAGCTCTTCGGGTGAAAAGCGTCGCCAATGCATGGGTACGCTCAGTTCTTCGGCATACTGCTTAACAAAGGCTTCGTCGGCGGCCGACTCATCACCGCGCAGTTGAAAGTTCACATGTGCAATAGAAACGTTTACTCCGCAGCGGTGGAGCAGATGGACTAACGTCATAGAATCTACACCCCCGCTCACGGCTACCAAGCATCGCGCCGTAGGCGCCAAGTGTCGTTCGACCCAACCTTCTACTTGCCTACTCAGTTGATTCATCCTCGGGAGAATTGTTTCGGACCGCGGCCAAGAGTGCGCGCGCCTTGAGTTCGGTTTCGTTCCATTCGGCCTCGCCTTCGCTGAGTATGGTGATGGCGCCGCCGACCTGTAGTGAAAGGTAGTTTTTAGTTGTGCTGTATACGAGTGATCGGATAACCACATTGAAGTCACCATCGCCGTGTGGATCCATGTAGCCGAGGCTTCCGGAGTACCAGCCGCGTTTGGTTTCCTCGAGGTTTTCGATGATCTGCATGGCGCGCACTTTAGGGGCACCGGTCATGCTGCCCATTGGAAAGCTCGCGCGGAAGAGGTCGCTCCACGATCGGCCATTGGCCAAATCGGCCCGCACCGTGCTGATCATTTGATGCACCGTAGGAAAGCTGTAAACGCCGTAGAGCTCATCGACGTGCACCGATGCGCGGGCCGCGACCTTGCTGAGATCGTTGCGCACTAAGTCTACGATCATCACGTTCTCACCGCGTTCTTTCTTACTGTTCCGCAGCTCTTCGGCCAAACGCAGGTCTTCGGGCTCATCGTTGGAGCGCGGCGCAGTTCCTTTGATGGGCTGCGAGATCACTCGCCGTCCCTGCTTGCGCAGGTATCGCTCCGGGGAGGCCGAGAGCACATAGTCGTCGTTCCAACGCCAAAAGGCCGTAAATGGGGCCTTGGTCGTCCGCTGTAACCGCAGGAATGTTTGCCAAGGATCCAGCTCAATGTCATGGGCAAAGTATTCGCGGCAAAAATTCATTTCGTAGATGTCGCCTAGGCGAATATGTTCTTGAATGCGATGAAATCGCTCGAGGTAGGTGGATTTATCGATACGGCTTTGCCAGTTCACCGGATTCGGATCCATAGGCTCTTCGATCACCTGCTCCCTAACCTGCCTCCACAGTTCGGCAGGCACTGCGGATTCGTCCGGAAGTAAGTGTAGTTCGACCTTCGAACCTTTGAGTAACCACAAAAATCTGGGGCTAAAGAACCGAAGGTCAGGAAAAGAAAGCTCATCGGTATTCTCTGATTCCAACCGTTCAACTTCGTTCTTGATATCGTAACTCAATCCCCCAAACCACCAATCGGCCCGTCGTTTTGTCGCCAACTCCAATTTCTCAAAAGCATCCCCCGCGTTGGCCTCTACCTCATCTATGGCCTCAACGGCCACGGCCATATCAAAAGCCGGTTCAAAAGGGCCCGGATAGCGGTAATTGCCATTGTCTAAGACGCAAACTGCTCTGAACCCACGGGTCCAGAGCAGCAGCTTTTTCTCGATCTCGGCCTTATCGGTCACCGGGAAGGTATGTACCGTACGGCGGATCATATTATTTATGCAAAGCGCGGTTCCCTGTAGCTTCGAGGGCCGCTTCTCTGATGGCTTCGGTATAGGTCGGATGCGCGTGACTCACGCGTGCGATGTCCTCGGCGCTGGCCCGATATTCCATGGCCACTACTCCTTCGGCGATCATGTCGGCAGCCCGCGGACCGCAGATGTGCATTCCGAGGATCTCATCGGTATTGGCATCGGCCAGGAGCTTCACCGATCCGTCCGTATCCATAGAAGCGCGAGCGCGACCACTGGCTTTGAACATGAAAGTTCCGGTATTGTACTTCACGCCGGCTTCTTTGAGCTCTTCCTCGGTTTTACCCACAGAAGCAACCTCGGGCCAGGTGTATACGACGTTCGGGATAAGGTTGTAGTTGATATGCGGCTTTTCACCAGCCAACAATTCAGCTACGGCCACTCCTTCTTCCTCTGCTTTGTGCGCGAGCATGATTCCGCGAACCACGTCTCCAATGGCATAAACTCCGTCGACATTTGTCTTGAACTGATCGTCGATCACGATGCGTCCGCGATCGTCCATTTCGAGTCCGATCGCTTCGCTATTGAGTCCGGCCGTATAGGGTTTACGCCCAACCGCCATAAGGCAATAGTCACCTTCGAAGGTCACTTCTTCACCTTTTTTGTTTTCGGCAACTACCTTAACCCTGTCACCGGTGTTTTCGGCTGATTTTAAATTGTGGGAGAAATTGAATTTCACGCCCATTTTCTTCATGGCGCGGGTAAGATCTTTGCTCATGGCGCTGTCCATCATTGGGATCGCGCTATCGGCATACTCTACGAAGGTCACTTCGCAACCCAAGCGCTGGTATACCGATCCGAGCTCGAGTCCGATTACCCCTGCACCGATGACCACCATTTTCTTAGGCACTTCCAGAAGCTCGAGTGCCTCGGTAGAGCTTATGATTCGGTCTTTATCGATTTCGATACCGGGAAGCGAACTGGGCTTTGAACCCGTGGCAATGATCACCTTTCCGGTTTTGATCTCTGTTTCTTTTCCATTGCCATCCGTCACTTTAAGTGTGCCTTTATCAACGAATGATCCGACTCCGGTATGTACGTCGATGTTGTTCTTTTTCATCAAGAACGCGATACCATCGGCATTGCTCTTCACGACCTCGCGCTTGCGCTCGATCATTTGCGGCATATTCACTTTTAGGTCCTTGAGCTCGATTCCGTGCGTGGCGAATTTCTCCGCTGCATCGTGGTAGTGTTCCGAGCTGTCGAGCAAGGCTTTGGACGGAATACATCCTACGTTCGAGCAGGTCCCTCCTAAGCTATTGTATTTTTCTATGATGGCGGTCTTCATGCCGAGTTGAGCGCAGCGAATCGCCGCAACATATCCTCCCGGTCCTGACCCAATGACGGTAACGTCGTAAGTGCTCATTCTAACTTTCTTTAGAAATCCATTCGATTAGAGCTACAAAGATATTAAACGAAGTTCGTTGGGGGATGTTCTTTGTTCTTTGTTGGTTGATTGGTTGATTGGTTGATTAAAAATGGTTATCGGTTAATGGGATTTAATAATGAAAGGACGATCCTTGGCCGCGGGCTTCAGCCCGGGGATCAAAAATGTTGAAACCCGACCGGCAATCCCCTGATGGAAATAAACCCCTTGGCCCCGGGTTTTAATACGGGGATTGAGCAGTTGAATCATCAACGATTATTAAGAAAGGGCAAACGAATGCAAAACAGTCCGGGGCTTCGGCCCTGGGATCAAATTGTTGAAACCCGACCGGCAATCCCCTGATGGAAATAAGCCCCTTGGCCCCGGGTTTTAATGCGAGGATAATCAAATTCATTCGTTCATGATTCACGGTCTGTCTGAGTTCACTGTCCATGTTTCATTACCCATTGCACGTAAGAACTCAACACTAAGAATTAAGAACTACTCAAGGTTTTACGCGCAACCGCACAAAAAGATAAAGCAAGAAGACCACGGCCAGGGCTTGCGCTATACGCCCAATGAAGTCGCCGTGTTGTTGATAGAAGGTCTTGGCCGATGAGAGGTGGACCTTTTGTCGAAGTGCTCCTGTTTCATCCCAACCGAGTCGTTGTAGTTCATTTCCTTTAAAGTCGATGAATCCCGAGATTCCCGTATTCGCTGCGCGAGCCACACTTCTTCGGTTCTCGATGGCGCGCAATTTGGCATAGGCGAAATGCTGTTTGTACCCATCGGTATCTTTCCACCAGCCATCGTTAGTGATGACACCGAAGAAATTTGCGCCGTTGTTGGCATAATCGGTGACGTAATCTCCAAAAACCGATTCCCAGCAGATTACGGGAGCGACACTGATCTCCTTGGTCGGGTGAGGAAACACATCTCTGTTCGGCTGCTTACCCAGCGTGCCGGTGGTACCGCCCAGGTCTAGGGCGATCTCTCCGATGAGGGGTTCCAGAGTACTTCGGAAAGGCATCTGCTCTACTCCGACCACTAACTGCGATTTATGGTATACTCGGATGTTCTCGCTGGTGTCGATATTGAGTGCTGTGTTGTAGCTATCCCAGTAGTACTGACCTCGTTCGTTGTAGCGCGCCGTTTCAGAAGCCTCCTGAGCACTGTCGTAAATTCGATAAGTACTGGCACCTATAATGAATTGCGCATTCGGGTAATTTTGAAGCCACCTTCTGATCACTGCAATGGTTGGCTCGTGATCGAGCCGCCCTTCCATGAGTCCGCCTGGAATAGCCGTTTCCGGAGCTAAGATCACATCGACGTCTTGATCCATCACTGAATCGGCAATGGCCAAAATGCGCTTCACTTGTGCGACATCGTCGGAATTGAATTTTTCGGTATAGGGATCGACATTTGGTTGCACCACGACCACATCGGCCGACTCGCCAAAACCTGTATGCTGGGCGCCGATCTGCAAACTCAGCGCGAGCGGCACCAGAACGAAAAAAAGTAATCGCGCCGCGAGGCGCATCCACAACCGCAACGAACGCAAATGATGTTTGTAATCGGAAAGCCATGCGTAGAGTACGATGTTGACGGTCCAAATCCAGAGTGTGCCGCCAAGTGTTCCGGTATACTCGTACCACTGAACGGCATCGGGTGCCCCGGCAAATACGTTTCCGAGATTCATCCACGGCCATGAGAGATTCCACCGTTGAATAAAGTACTCGAAGGCGATCCAATAAGCGGGTAAAGAAATGAGTGAGCGTTGCGGTCCTATTGCCTTACGCCCCCTGTAGTACAGCACCATCATGAGGGCCATTGCCGTGGCGTTGAAGAGGCTCGACGCTACGGCTCCGACCGCCGCGGCGTAGTAGATCCACCAGCTACAGGCGACATTCCATATTAAAAAAGCGACGAAACTCAACCGGAATACGGCCCAGCCTTTCTTGCCTTTGAAGTCCTTATCGTAATCGATCTCCCGTATGGCCCAAAGCAGAGGTATAAAGGCCACGAGCGACAGAGGTGCCGACACACGCGGCGGCCAAGCCATGATCAGCAAGGCGGCGGTTGCAAGTGCTAAGAGAAAGTGCCGAAGCATAAGTTACGGTTGCTTACGAGCGAAGTTAAGCTTTAGGGAGAAAACATTCGAGTACACCGCTACACTTTGATCGCCGATATCGGTCAGGGCGTAGTCGAGGGAGATGTTTTGATAGCGAAATCCAATACCCAAGTTGGGTTGAAAGGTCCAGTATTCGGAGTCGTCGAAATCCATGGCCCGTTGAACATTCCCTAATCCCATGCGTAAGAACAGAAAATCTCGGTATCCGAATTCGAGTCCGAGTGAGGGGTCTACGCTGGCAAAATCGCTGCTGATGACCGTAGCTCTCCGGCCGTCGAAGGTCGTGACAAGGTCGATTTCGCTGTACAGGCTGAAGTTATCGCCGAGCACGAATGCTCGTCCGGCCGCTAAAGTTAGGCGCGGAGCGGTGAGTTCGAGGGCATGGGTCGGAATCTCATTTCCGGTCGCGACGAACACCTCTTCGAGACGCTCGGTATTGAATCTCCAGGCATTAAAAGTCGTCGTAGCATCGCGCAAGCTGGCGGCCACGCTCCAGGCGTTCTTGTGATATTGTGTTCCCAGGTCAAAGCCAAACCCGTAGGCATCGGCAAAATCTCCGATGCCTCGGTAAATGAGTTTTACATTTCCACCGATGCTGAGTCCTTCGATATTGGTATTCCGCGCATAGCTCAGCAATAGCGCATAGTCGGCAGCGCTAAATAAGTTGATGCGGTCGTAGTCGACGTTACCGTCCTGATCGATGAGTTCGCTGGTATCGAGTATATCGTCGACACCGAAGCGAATAAGGGAAACGCCAAAAGTGCTGCGGTCATCGATCGGAGTTGCCCCTCCGAGGTAATCGTAATTGGCGATACCGGCAAAGTATTCGGCGTGCATGAGTCCGACCTCCCATCGATCGCGCAAGTGTGCTAGCCCGGCCGGATTCCAATACCCCGCCGTAACGTCCTGCACCGAAGCGACCACGGCATTACTCATACCGAGTGCCCGCGCATCGACCCCGATGTTCAGGAATTCGTTGCTGTACTTGCGCACCTGGCCGTTTCCTTGAAACGGTAACGACAGCAACAGAACAAAGGCCGCGTTGAATTTACCGAAGCGAATAGACTTTTGGATCATGCCTGCAAAGATGGATAACATTTTAAAACAACACGATAAATCTCGATATATTGTGCCCATGTCCGCATGGAGAATCGCCATACCGAATGCACTGACCATGAGCAACCTGCTTTTTGGAACGCTTTCGATCATTTACGGATTCAATGCCGAGTACGATTTTGCCGTATACTGCATCTTCGCGGGAGCCGTGATGGACCTCTTCGACGGGGCTGCAGCAAGGGCTTTGGGCGTGGCCGGACCGCTCGGCGTGCAGCTCGATTCGCTTGCCGATGTGGTCACTTTCGGGGTGGCCCCGGGCTTGTTGCTCTACAACCTGAATTCCGAATTGGTGACCCGCTATTACCAAGATGGCGGCCGGTTATGGGGGTCGAGCATCCTGCCGCAGGCAGCACTACTTATTCCGCTTTTCAGTGCGCTTCGATTGGCGCGATTCAACATCAGCACCGACCAACAGACCCATTTCATCGGTTTGCCGACGCCCGCCAACGCTCTGGTGCTGTCGTTTTTTCCGCTCTACTGGACCTTTGGCGGCAACGCGACCGACATCGATTGGCTGCATCCGACATTCATCGCCATTTGGTGCACGCTGAGTTCGCTGATGCTGGTGGCCAATGTGCCTTTGCTGAGTCTAAAATTTTCAACCTACGGTTGGATGGGCAACCAGTTTCGGTATGGAATGATTTTGTCAGTGGCCGTTTGTATCGCCGTCTTCGGTTGGAGGGGAATCTTGTTTAGCTTACTTTTGTACCTGTTTTTTAGCAAACTTCATTTCAAGCGATACAAGCCATGAGATTCCGCGCCGAAATTAACGTTATGCCGCTTCCCGCACTCCTCGATCCGCAGGGAAAAGCCGTTTCGAACAACATGAAGAACGTGGGATTGCCCGAGATCGGCTCGGTCCGTATCGGAAAGCACATTCATTTGGAAATCGAAGCCAAAGACGAGGCAACGGCCAAAGCCAAGGTCGACGAGGCCTGCCAAAAGTTACTCTGCAACAAGATCATGGAGAACTACGAGTTCGAGTTGTTCGAGCTGTAAGTGAGGCTATAGGCTGTAGGCCGTAAGCCATAGGCTTTTAACCCTTCCTACATGAACGTACTTGCGCTTGGTGCAAATTTACTTTGCCGAGCAGAACTGGCTCGCGAAGTGAACGGGCAACCCTAAAGAAATCTTATTGAATGACATTGAGATCGAAACTGCCTTCACCTTCGAACTCAATAAACACAAGACTGACTTTGCACTTACCGCTTTTCCCGTCGATCGAAAAAATATTTTCGCCCTCATACAGCACGGTGTTCACCACTTCGTCTCCGCGTGAATCCTCAACCTTGAATTGCACCGAGCCTTCGGTGATTTCACCATCGACGATCAAGATGGCTCCGTTGGAAGAGTTGTCCCGGATAAAACCGTAGGTACTCTAGTCTCCAGAACCCGTATACTCACCATCGACCGCTCCGGTTGATCCGCTTACCGCGACCGCTCCGGTATAAGAGGTCTCAATAGTTTCGAGGTTGTCGTATTCCTTGTATTTCTCACAAGCGAATAATAGGGTAACAACCGATACCGGAAAGAGCTTTATCAACTTCATTTGGATCAGGGGTTGATTCAGAATACGACCTTCTTCTATATGGGGATCAGATCGAAAATCGGTACTGCCACAAGTAAAGCGTACGCGATTCCACCAACCAAGATCCAAGTCACTCAAAAAACCTATCGTACGAACGGTACGAATCCCGTAGTTCGGTTATAATAGGTGCCGCGGCTTCCGCGTCCCCGGCCTTCTTCAAACGAGCGATCATTTTCATGTGTGGATAAAGCCACTTATGCAATTCGTCGTGTGCTTCGCCTTTCATGGTGCGGCTTTGAATGAGTTCGCGGTTGTGTGTTATGAGCTGTTTTGCCAGTTCGATATAATCACTCCCTCCATTCGCTTTATAATTTTCGAGCAACTCCTTTCCGCCGTTGAGGTGTGGTTTCATTTCGGCATTCACTTGCCATTTTTCGCCATCGTTCAAATGGATCTCGGTCGAAGAAAGCGCATTTTCACCGCTTTGCTCTTCGGTCTTGGAGTTACAGGAAGCAAGTAAACTCAAGGTCGCGAATATCAAAAGGGTTTTTCTAAGCATGGATTATCGAGTTATTTACCGGAAAGCCACGTGAATTTAATTTTTCGGCTTCGTGCCAACGCGCGAATTAAACCTCTTGGAGAGGAGGAGACCGACCCCGGTCGAATTATTTCGTTTTCCGGCGAAGCTCGAACCTCTCGCCCAAGTACACCTTACGCACTTGCGAATCAGCAGCGAGGTCTTCGGCCGTACCCGATTTGAGAATCTTTCCTTCAAAGAGCAAATAGGTGCGGTCGGTGATGCTCAGGGTTTCCTGAACGTTGTGGTCGGTAATGAGAATACCGATGTTCTTTTCTTTGAGCTTTTCGACGATGCTCTGGATATCTTCTACGGCAATGGGGTCCACACCGGCAAAAGGCTCGTCGAGCAGAATGAACTTCGGGTCCACGGCAAGGGCTCTGGCGATCTCCGTGCGCCGCCGCTCTCCCCCACTCAGCAGATCCCCGCGATTCTTTCGGATGTGTTGTAATCCAAACTCGTTGAGCAATTCTTCAAGCTTGTCATTTTGCTCGTGCTTGGTCAGCTTCGTCATTTGCAAAACGGCCCTCAGGTTGTCTTCAATGCTCAATTTGCGAAATACACTGGCTTCTTGGGCCAAATAACCCACTCCCTTGCGCGCGCGTTTGTACATCGGCAGCTTGGTGATGTCTTCGTCGTCCAAGAAAACCCCGCCTTCATTCGGTTTAATGAGCCCAACGATCATGTAAAAGCTGGTGGTTTTTCCGGCGCCGTTGGGACCTAATAATCCAACGATCTCGCCTTGGTTCACCTCCACGCTCACGTCTTTAACGACGACGCGTTGCTTGTAGCGCTTGACCAAATGTTCGGCTCTGAGTCTCATGGTTCGCTAAAATAACGCTATTCGGACACAATTCGCGTGCCGGGGTCTTTGATGAAGTTGCCCAACAAAGAACTGAGCTAAAATCGGGTCACGTCCATTTTGTGGGGAGCGTTTGAAGAATTGCTACATTTCGTTCAAAAGAAATGGGGGATTTGGTA
>JAGWBA010000065.1 GCA_021296215.1 Flavobacteriales bacterium | reverse complement strand
AAACAAGGTAAACCAATAACTATCTTTGAATATCAAAAACCGTAACCAAAACGGTCAACTCTTATCAGGGAAGGTCATTCCACAAACAATTAGAGTTTTCAAGTCTTGAAGAATCTTGAGAATAGGCTGTAAGCCATAAGCCGTAGGCTCTATGCTGTAGACTGTAGACTATCCCATTATCCATTAACTTCGGGGTACCAACCAACCAACTATTCATCAATTAACGATCAACGAAAAATGAAAAAACACCTCATCGGCGCCGCGATCTTCGGGGGAACCGGTGTTCTCTTAGGAGCATTGGGAGCTCATGCTTTAGAAGAAACTCTATCGCCGGAATCGCTCGCTTCGTTCAAGACAGGTGTGCGCTATCAAATGTTTCATGCCCTTGCCATGATCGCCTGGATCGCAGTGCGAAACGAGGTTTCGGAAAAGTCGTTGAAGTTCGGTCTGAATTTGATGAGTTGGGGTACGGTCTTGTTCTCGGTCAGCATCTATTTACTCGCCACTCGATCGGCCACCGGATTATCGGGAATTGGCTGGCTGGGCCCCATCACGCCGCTAGGCGGAGTTCTGCTTATTTCTTCGTGGTTCACGCTGATGACAGGGGTCGTCAAAGCCCGTGCTTAGTGTGAAATATACACGCTTTAGAGCTAAAAAAGTAGGACTTAAACCCTCGGAATCCGGCCAATTATGGCCTACCTTTGTTCTTTAATAAAGTGTAACCAACTCTATCTATTATGACGGAAAAGGGCAGAAAAGCGGCCCGCGCGAGCGTTGCCGATTACGGCATTAAAGACGCCACCGCTCACTGGAACCTCGACCCGAAAACCTTGGCGGACATCACAGTTGAAAAAGGGATGGGAGTGTACACCTCTACAGGGGCTGTGGCCATCGATACCGGCGAATTCACCGGTCGATCGCCTAAGGATCGTTTCATCGTAAAGGACGACGTCACTCGCGACGCAGTTTGGTGGGGCGATATCAATATTCCTTTTGAATCGGAGCATTTCGACGCTTTGTACGACAAAGTGATGGACTACCTCTCCGGTAAAGAGCTTTACGTGCGCGATGCTTTTGCTTGCGCCGATCCGAACTGCAAGACTTCGATCAGGGCCGTTACTGAGCTGCCGTGGTCGAATATGTTCGTGTACAACATGTTCCTTCGTCCGACCGACGAAGAGATCGACAACTTCGATCCGGAATGGTTGGTGATCAACGCACCCGGATTCATGGCCGACCCAGAGGTCGACCACACACGCCAACACAATTTTGCGATCTTGAACTTTACGAAGAAGATCGCATTGGTAGGCGGTACGGGATACACGGGTGAGATCAAGAAAGGAATTTTCTCGGCCTTGAATTTCATTCTCCCCCATCAAAAGAATACCTTGAGTATGCACTGCTCGGCCAACATCGGGAAAGACGGCGATACGTCGATCTTCTTCGGGTTGTCGGGTACGGGTAAAACGACCCTCAGCGCGGACCCTAACCGAAAACTAATTGGAGACGACGAGCACGGTTGGAGTAACGAGAATACTGTATTCAACTTCGAAGGCGGTTGCTACGCAAAGGTGATCAATCTGAGCGAAGAAAAAGAACCTGAGATCTTTGGAGTCATCAAAGAAGGTGCGTTGTTGGAAAACATTCGATTCAATGAGGGCACCAACGAGGTGGATTTCTACAATACCGATGTAACTGAGAACACGCGTGTTAGTTATCCGATCTACAACATCGATAACATTCAAGTGCCTAGCATCGGGGAGAATCCAAAGAATATTTTCTTCCTCACATGTGATGCTTTTGGCGTGTTGCCTCCGATCTCGAAATTGACCCCTGGTCAGGCGGCTTATCACTTCATTAGCGGCTATACCGCTAAAGTAGCCGGTACTGAAGCAGGTATCACCGATCCAGTTACGGCCTTCAGCGCTTGCTTTGGGGCGCCTTTTATGCCATTGCATCCTACCCGCTACGCTGAAATGCTGAGCGAAAAGATGCAGCAAGCCGGCGTTAACGTGTGGTTGGTAAATACCGGATGGTCTGGTGGAGGCTTCGGCGTTGGAAAGCGCATGAGTTTGAAGATCACCCGTGCTCTGATCACCGCAGCCATGGAAGGACAACTCGACGATGTTGAGTACGATACGCATAGCGTATTCGGGCTTCACATGCCGACCAGTTGCCCCAACGTGCCGGACGACGTTTTAAACCCGAGAAACACGTGGGCAGATAAAGAATCGTACGACAAGAAAGCCAGTGTATTGGCCGAGAAATTCGTGAAGAATTTCGAGAAGTTCGCAGAATACGCCAATGAAGAGATCATGGCGGCTTCACCTAATGTGAATGTGAACGCCTAAGACACAGGCGAACCAATAATTCAACACCACTCTGCGTTGGTAGAGGGGTGTTTTTTATTTGCACCTTTGCGGTATGATCCACAATGGCTCACATCAGAATCGGATGACCCCTCAACCTCTGACGTTGATGATCTTGCTGTTGGTCATCTCGAATCTGGCCGTAGGCCAAACAAAACTGGAGATCGTACAGGCGGGAACTTTGGCAGGGGATCGAACCGGAGGTCGCAATTGGCAGTATTTGACCGAAAAGGTGATCCTGAAGCAGGAAAACACGCTGCTTTACTGCGATTCGGCACTGCTCGACAAAGGCCGTAACGACACGCGAATGTACGGCAATGTCCGCATCCTTGGAGATTCGGCGGACCTTCGTTGCGATAGTTTGTACTATCAGGGAAATACCAAGAAGGCCCGAGCTTATTCGAATGTGGTCCTCGAGGATGGCGGATTGATCCTGAGGACACAGCGCTTGCAATGGGACCGTAAGAATCAAGTCGCCTACTACCTTACGGAGGGCTTCATTGAGGATGGCGAAAAGGACCTGTATAGCAAGCAGGGTCGGTACTACCTCGATCGGGGCGAAATGTTCTTTAGGGATAGCGTACGGCTCGATCATCCGAGCTACCGCATGGAAAGCGACACGTTGTATTACAACACAGCCACCGATATCGCATATTTCTATGGCCCTACGTACATTTTTAACGAGGAGTCGACCATTTATTGTGAAAATGGATGGTACAATACGCGCGCCGATCAGGCCCAGTTCAAGGAAAATGCCATCCTAACGAATGAAACCGCTCAGCTGCGGGGCGATTCGCTCTTTTATGATCGAATTGCGGGCGTAGGTCGCGGATTTTGTCAGGTAGAGTTAAAAGATACGGCTGAGGGCATCAGGATCTTCGGTGATTACGGAACATATTTCGAACCCGAA
Organism: Flavobacteriales bacterium; assembly: GCA_021296215.1. NCBI lineage: Bacteria > Pseudomonadati > Bacteroidota > Flavobacteriia > Flavobacteriales > Flavobacteriales bacterium. The sequence goes on along the minus strand of JAGWBA010000065.1, from coordinate 10,663 downwards.
AAACGGGGTAAACTTTGGGGAATGCCCACCGCTGCGTTGGACTTTGGTGGCGATTCAATGTACGTCCATGCCGACACGCTCATGTGGAGTACGGATTCGACGGAATCGTCGAGGTTATCGAGCTTTCCGTATACGAGATTCTTTCAAGCGAGCATGCAAGGGCAATGCGATTCGCTTCACTACACCGAGTTGGATAGCCTCATTTACATGTACCGCGATCCGATCATGTGGTCCGATAGAAATCAAATCACAGCAGACAGTATACGCGTAAAGATGCTCGGTGGCCGTCTCGATTCCATGTTCCTCGACCGAAAAGCGATGATCGTGGCGCAGGAAGACAGCCTCATGTACCAGCAAATAAAGGGTAAGCGAATGGTGGGACTCTTCAACGAAAAGGAATTATACCGATTGAATGTGATGGGCAATGGACAATCCATATATTTCGTTTTGGAAGATGACGGAGACCTAGTAGGGATAAACATTACCGAATGCTCTGACATGCACATCTACCTGCGCGACAATGATATTCATAGCATCTCGTTCATCAACAAACCCGCTTCTGACCTGGTTCCGGTCGAAGAGCTTCCGCGGTCCGATTGGTACCTCGAAGGATTCAAATGGCGCGGCGCATGGCGTCCGATCGATCGCTTTGGTATTTACGTGGATCCTCGCAAGCAGCTGGAGTCCTCGACCGCTTCAAACGATGAACCGATCGACAATGGCGGTTCCGGAATGGGAACAACAGGCCAAAACGACGCTTCTCCGGATCGATGAGCTCGATCAAGAATTACTCGATCAAAGTTTTTTAGCCGCGCTAAACCACGTTCGAACGAAACGAGGTCGAACCGCGGTGAGCTATTCCGACAAACTAGACTCCACGGCGAGCACCTACGCACGCCAAATGAGCATCTTGAATTTTTTTGGCCACGTTCACCCGCACAGCGAATCGCTGCGAACACCGCTCGATCGCATTAAGAAACAATGGCCCGAAGTGCAGTATACCGGGAAAAACCTCGCCGAATTCACCCCCTACCTCATCACCACTATGCGCGCCCAATACTTCGTGAAAAAGGGATCAGACGGCAGTATCACGTGGCTCGATCAACGTAAACGCCCTTTGGAGCTCCACACCTATTGGTCGTTCGCCGAGTTCATCACCGACCAGTGGATGGGATCGCGCGGCCATCGCGAAAACCTCCTGAGTCCGAACTTCGAATTCATGGGTATGGGCTTCGACCCAAACCGCAGGTGCTTTCCCGACGAGATTCCCACGATCTACATCGTCCAAAATTTCGGCTTACCATAATTTTTCGAAATCCGTACCTTAGGGAAAACGCTTTAGCCATGGCCGAACGGATCTACAAGTCATTTAGCGAGTTCTATCCCTACTACCTCACCGAGCACAGTAAACGGGGTACCCGCATCACTCATTTTATCGGAATCTCCCTGTTCTTGCTGCTCGCTATTTACAGTATTCTCCGCCTCAACGGCTGGATGTTTTTGTTCGGGGTCATAGCGGCATATGGGTGGGCGTGGGTCGGACACTTCTTTATCGAAAAAAACAAACCCGCCACATTCCAATACCCCTTATGGAGCCTGGCCTCGGACTTCAAATTGTACTTTCAAATTTGGGGCGGAAAAGAAGGGTTCTCCGTTAAAGAATAGGCTCTTACAACAACTGGCTATGCCAGCTGTGCTTTACCGGCACTTCCCAATTCTGGTTGAGGTCGCCAACGCTTTCAACCATGTTATTGAACACCACGGTATCCTCGGACAACAATCCACTAGCCAAGGCATTCTGAAAATCGTTCATATCCATGGTATCGATACCTTGATCACCGCGGTAGTGAATCACTGTTCTATCGAAAAGGTTCAGTCCTAATTCCTGCTCAATGCCTTTGATCACGCCCACCGAAGAGTCAATACTACAACCCGATGCCCCCTCTTGTCGTTCGTCAACGGTTAATATGATGAACCTTTCGTAGAGAACGGTGAACGATGCCTTCAGCTCTTTGCTGTGAGCGGTCCACTGTTCGGTGAAATTCAGCAAAATCGCACTTATCACCTCTATCTCCTCTACATTCATCGCTCGATCGCATTGGTAGATCCAAACACGGGCATGATCGGGCATTTCAGAAAACGGCACGTACATATTACAAGTCTTTTGCAGTCGCCAGTAATTCGGCGATGTCGTATACTTTAACACTTTCTTCTTTGTCGGCTCCCTTAACTCCATCGGTCATCATGGTGTTACAGAAAGGACACCCGGCAGCAATGACCTCAGGCTTGGTTTCTAGCGCCTCTTCAGTGCGCTCGATGTTAACGTCCTTATTCCCCTTTTCAGGTTCCTTGAACATCTGGGCACCACCTGCTCCGCAGCAGAATCCGTTCGATTTACAACGGCGCATTTCAACCAACTCGGCATCGAGCTTTCTTATGAGTTCGCGAGGGGCTTCGTAAACGTTATTTGCACGGCCTAAATAACACGGGTCGTGGAAAGTAATGCGCTTCCCTTTAAACTCCCCACCTTCTACCGTTAAGCGGCCGTTTTCTATAAGATTCTGGAGAAATTGACTGTGGTGTTGCACTTTATACTCACCACCCAGTTCGGGATACTCGTTCTTGAGTGTATTAAAGCAATGCGGGCAGGTCGTTACGATGTTCTTTACTTCGTACATGTTCAGGACCTCGATATTCAGCATGGCCTGCATCTGAAACAAGAACTCATTACCGGCGCGTTTGGCCGGATCACCCGTGCAATTCTCCTCAGTTCCCAGCACGGCAAAAGAAACTCCGGCGTTATTTAGAAGTTTCACGAAAGCCCTGGTGATCTTCTTTGCTCGGTAGTCAAAACTGCCAGCGCATCCCACCCAGAATAAAACCCCTGGAGTTTCCCCTGCGGCCATCATCTCGGCCATGGTCCGTACATTCAGTCCTTCACTCATCTCCTTTGAACACTTGTATGGTTACTTCCTTATCGATAAAATCCGTAAAATTACCCTTGTACCGAGTCGCACGAACCAAATGGTTGTCGATCCAGTGATAGTTTCCACCTCGAGGCTTACCCATCAGTAACTCGTGGTACTTAAATCCGTGATCGTCGAGCCATCCCGTCGTCATTGCCCGATGCTCCTCAGTCCTCGAGGTAAAGAACGTAATGACGTGCCCTTCGTCGTACCACTTATTCAAGGTGTTCAAAGCGTCCGGATATACACGTGCAGAGGCCATTCGCTCCGGTTGCTCATTTGGGATATCATCGCATATTGTTCCATCGATATCGATCAAGTAGTTTTTGATCTCTTCGGGCAGAGTCGGACTCAACTCGTTTCCGTGCTCGTCCTTGATGAATCTTAAACTCTTCTCACTCATCCTTCCAGTTTAGTCGGTCCGCAGACGAAAATGCCCAGGGCGCACCGTTGTTCTCTACATTCATCATCATGACGTTGAGCTCGCTAGGAGCCGCCGACTCTTCCATCACTAAATAACGACGCATATCGACAATGATCGAAAGTGGATCAATATTGATCGGACATGCATCTACACAAGCGTTACAGCTCGTGCATGCCCATAACTCTTCACGACTGATGTGTCCATCCAGCAAACTCGTTCCGTCATCTTTGGACTCTCCCCCGTTTGCTCGAATATTGCTACCTACGACCTCTAAACGATCGCGGGTATCCATCATGATCTTTCGAGGCGATAATTCCTTTCCGGTTTGATTGGCCGGGCAAACACTCGTACAGCGTCCACATTCGGTACAGCTATAAGCATTCATTAACTGAACCCAGTTCAGGTCGGTCACATCCTTCGCTCCAAATCGGCCTGGTTGTTCGGCACCTTCTGCCGGAGCGGCAAAAGGATCGGCATTCGGGTCCATCATCATCTTCACCTCTTTGGTGACCTCTGCCATATTCGTAAATCGACCCTTAGCATTCAAATTGGAATACCATACATTCGGAAAGGCCAAAATGATGTGGAAGTGCTTGGAGATCACCAAATAGTTCAAGAAGGCCAGAATACCGACGATGTGAAACCACCACGCGGCACGCTCGACCATGATCAACCAACAGTCTGAGAAATTTGACAAGATCGGTGCCATGAGCCACGAACTCACCGGATAGGCACCCGCTTGGACATAAGGGTCAACACCTCGAGACTGAAGAACGTAGTCCGCTCCGTTCATCTTTAAAAAGGCCAACATGAGCAGTATCTCGGCCGCCAAAATTATCGTAGCATCCTTGGTCGGCCAACCTTTCATTTCCTTGTCCCAAAAACGCGGAATTTGCGAAATGTAACGGCGAGTCAAGAAGAACACACAGGAGAGCAACACGCCTAGGGCCAATATCTCGAATGATTCTATGAGAAAATCGTAGAACCCTCCCAGAAATGAAAACACGCGGTGAGTACCCAACACCCCGTCGATCAATATTTCAAGCACTTCGATGTTGATAATAACGAATCCGGCATAGATCACCACGTGCAGAAACCCGGCAATCGGTCTACGAACCATCTTTGATTGTCCTAGAGCTACCCCGGCCATTTCCGACCAGCGTTCGCTCTTTCGATCACTTCGGTCCACATCCTTCCCGAGCATGATATTCATACGGATCCTTCCTACGTTACGGGCAAAAAGAAAAATGGCACCGCCCAGGATCAAAATGAAAATGATGTTGGCTATTCCAAAGTGCATTACTCTTCTTTTTCTTCCTCAACCGGCTCTTCGTACTTTTTGTTTCCTCCGAAAACGGAGAAACGAACGTAGCGCGATGGATTCATTTTAAGATCGTACAACAGCTCACTCAACTCTTCAGTACTTCGTTCCAGGTTATCGTACAGCTGTTCATCCTGAGACAATTTACCCAATGTCCCTTCTCCAGCTTCGATCCGTGCCGTGATCGAGTCGATCCGCGCCATCACCGAATTCAATTCGTTCATCGTAGTAATGAAATCGACCTTGGCCAGAGTATCCGACACGGTAGCCATATTGCTCATGAGCTTGGCGTAGTCATCACTTGACCCTTCCAACGTATTGGAAATGCTGTCTAAGTGAACGATAATGCTATTGAAGCTCTGCTCATTTCCGGTTACCACCCTGTTGATCGAAAGAATGGTCGATTCCAGGGCAGTAAAGGTTTTCTCGACCTCCGTGAACGTGTTCTCAAATTGTTTGCGGCTGTCCTTATCGAAGAAGGCCTGAACATAGGTAATTACGCTATCCAGCGATACCAGTAGCTCCTCTGCTTTTCTTTTGATCGGAGCAACTTCCTGATTCACAGCATCCTGTAGGGACAATTCCGTATGACCGATCAACGTATCACCCGAAATGGCCGCAGGCCCTTCTCGTAAATTAACTCGGATCGCCTTCGAACCCAGCAAGTCCTGAGCGTAAATTTCCGCGATGGCGTTCTTACTGATCGGAAAATCCTCCTGCATGGACCAAGTGACCAGCAGGTCACCACTTCCATTAGGATGAAAACGAACATCCTTCACATAACCCACCTGAAAACCGTTCAACGTTACAGGTCGATCTTTGATCAATCCGTCCACCGATTTATATACAGAGTAAAAGACGACCTCCTTTGAAAAAAGATCGTTCTTTTTTAACCAGTTAAAACCCCAAAAGGCCAAAGCAATGGCCAACACTGCTATGAGGCCGATATACGTCTCTCTGGAAATTTTCAAAATAAGCCGTTTAAGCGTTTAGGCAATAATAGCGATTAATGGCCGAACTACCTCAGCGATCCGACTCATATGAACGAGCCTGATCAATGGAAATTCTATCGCCTTTGTAAAAGGCTACAACGAATGCCGATTCAAACCCCTTTTCGTTGGCCTGAGCCTTCAATTTATGCGCTTCCTCCATCGTTTCGCACGAACCGTAGGCATATTTATAGTAACCGTTCGATTCGATCATCACCACCGGCCAAAGCCCCTGAAAACGGGCATCGCGCAGCGGCACCTGAGTCGAAAGCGTGGCCAATTGCACGCGGTAAATCAAGTCCGACTCCGGCTTCCCCTCCCGCATTGCAGGCTCGACATCGACCTCGGCCGTTCGCTCGTTCTTCTCGAGATCGGCACCTCTCGGCGCGATGGATTCCTCCCCCCTTGAATCGCCATCCTCGATCCCCTTTTCACGATCCGCCTTATACTGCTTGAATGCCCGATAGATTGCCGAAGCCATGTAATCTTGCCCTTGGCCCGATTTAAGGAAGTCCTTCTCGGCCGGATTACTCAAAAAGCCGAGCTCCACCAATACCGAAGGCATCACCGTATGCGAAATCACGTAAAACCCAGCCTGCTTAACTCCTCGGTCGCGCCGCTTTACCCGTTCCCTGAACTGCTCCTGAATATTACTGGCCAGCTCCAGGCTTTGATCGTTAAAACTTCTCTGATTCAAACTTAGTGCGATGTAACTCTCAGGTACGTTCGGGTCAAATCCCGCGTACTTCTCTTGATAATCATCTTCGAGCAAGATCACAGAGTTCTCCCTCTTGGCGACTTCCAATTGGGCATTGGTCTTATGCATTCCAATGGTCCACGTCTCCGTACCATAGGCGTCGGTTCGCGCCACCCCGTTACAGTGAATGGAAATAAAAACATCTCCTTGAACGCGATTGGCCAACTGGGTTCGCTCCCAGAGCTCGAGGAACACATCCGTTTTCCGGGTGTAAACCACTTCAACATCCGGCATGTACTCCTTAATGTATTCGCCCAGCTTTAGTGCAACGGATAGGGCTACGTCCTTTTCGTAGGTCTTAGGACCACTTAAATTGTGCGTACCTGAGTCCTTCCCGCCATGACCGGCATCGATCACTACCCTCTCGATCTTGTCGGGATCGTTCTCCGGTTCCATAAAACTCAACAATGGAACCGCGAGACTCACAAGAATTACCAACATCAAGCGTTTCACTATCGGACTTATTTTAATATGTACCTTTGGCGGCACCGCGGTTTGATACAAACTTACGATACTTGCCCGTGCGCTTTCGGCCCACAGTCTCCCGGTTTTCCATAGTCACTTGTTTATTACTCCTGGCCTTCACAAGTGCTGCTCAGGTGGTCGAAACAAGTGAGCCGGATACGTCGTATTCGGTCGCGGACTCCTTGTCGGGTTTAGTAGATACCACTCAGACGCCCCCAAACGCTCTCAGCTTCACGGGCGATACGATTCCGCGGGCCGATTCATCTGCACGCACCGGATTCCTTCAATCGCGGGTCGAATACGATGCGCTGGACTCCAATTACCTTAACGTCGCAGAGAACAAAATCTATATGTACAACCAAGGAGTTGTCGTATACGGAGACATAAAACTCGAGGCGGGCTACATCGAATTCGACTTATCCAACAACCTATTATACGCCCGTGGAATTCCCGACAGCACGGGCGAAATGTCACAGCTTCCCAAATTCACGCAGGGCGGAAAAACCTACGATGCTGGCGAAATGACGTACAATTTTGAAACCTCAAAAGGGCGTATCAAAGACGTGGTTACCATGGAAGGTGAAGGCTATTTGTACGGCGACAAGGTCAAGAAGGTTAATGAAGATATCCTGTACGTGCGTGACGGTAAATTCACCACCGACGACCGGAATCCGCCCGATTACTACATCAAAGCCGACAAGATCAAAGTGGTGACCGACGACAAGATCATCACGGGTCCGGCCTACATGGTCATCGCCGATGTCCCTACTCCCCTAGCCGTTCCTTTTGGTGTATTCCCCGGGCAAAGCGGTAGAGCAAGCGGAATCCTCATGCCCACCTATGGTGAAAACACGCGTCGCGGGTTTTACCTCAGAAACGGAGGTTACTATTGGGCGGTCAACGATTACTTTGATTTTTCGCTGACCGGTGACATCTATTCAAGAAGTGGATGGGCCCTTTACGCCAATTCGGGATATCGTAAGCGGTACGCGTATAACGGAAACTTCCGACTAAGCTACACCGTAGTGAAAGAAGGCGATATCGATATTCCGTCGACGTACAGTAAGCGAAACGAATTCAACATCAATTGGTCGCACAATCAAGACCCAAAGGCCCGCCCGAATTCGCGTTTTACAGCAACGGTGAACCTCGGCTCTAGCAATTACTTCAGACAAAACACGACCAATCCGAACGACTTCCTAACCAACACCATGGCTTCGAGCATCAGCTATACCTACAACAACCCCAATCAGCCTTGGTCGTTGACCGCATCGGCCCGACACAGTCAAAACACCAAAACGCGCGCATTCAGCGTCACCATGCCCGATGTCAGCTTCAATATGCAGCGATTCTATCCATTCGAGCGGAAAGTTCAGGTTGGAGGTAAAAAGTGGTACGAAAAGATCGGTGTTCAATATCGGCTCGATGCCCGAAACCAACTCGATACCTACGATTCATTGCTCTTTAGGCCTCAAACACTCGATAACTTCGAATACGGTGTGCGCCACAACATCCCTATAGCCACGAATTTCAAGGTGTTGAAGCACTTTACCGTTAGCCCATCGGCTACCTATAACGAACGCTGGTACTTTGATCAAATTAGAAAGAGCTGGAATGCCGATAGTGGACAGGTTCAGATCGACACGCTCGATCAGTTCGGCGCCGTTCGCGATTTTAATGTTTCGGCCGGAATCACAACCAAACTATACGGTATGTGGCAATATCGTGGCGGATGGTTGCGCGCCATGCGCCACGTGATCACTCCGAGTGTGCGCTTTAGTTATCGGCCCGATTTTTCCGAACCGGAGTGGAATACCTGGGATTACTACATCGACGGAAACAGCGACACCGTCAACTATTCGTATTTCGAGAACGGCATTTTCGGCACCTCTCCAACCGGCCGATCGGGTACCGTGAGTTTCAGCGTGATCAATAACATCGACGCAAAAGTCATGGCGCGAAACGACACCACCGGGGAGCTTCAAAAAATAAACCTCATCGAGAGCTTTCAATTCGGAACGAGCTACAACATGGCCGCCGATAGCCTCAAATGGGCTCCCTTTACCTTCAACGGAAGAACCCGAATACTGAAGAATAAAGTGACGATACGGATCGACGGAGCCTTTGATTTCTACGATCTCGACGCTGAGGGCACCAAGGTCGATCGGTTCATGTGGGAAACCCAACGCAAGCTCATGCGACTAACCCAGATCAATTTCGCATTAGGATTCAACTTCCAAAGTAAAAAGCGAGTCGAAGGCAAAGATTCACGGGTCGACGCCGAAGTACTGCAACAGCACCCATCCGGCGATTTCATTCACAATCCGCCCAACAACTACGTCGATTTCAGTATCCCATGGAAATTTGGCGCCAACTACAAACTCAGCTACAGCAAACCCACGACTACCGAAACCATTACGCAAGCCTTGAGCTTCAATGGCGACCTCAGCCTAACACCTAATTGGAAGATCGGATTCACCTCGGGGTACGACTTCCGATCGGGTCAATTGACCTATACCACCCTCGACATCTACCGAGACCTCCACAGTTGGGAAATGCGGTTTAGCTGGGTACCCTTTGGATTCCAGCAGAGCTACAACTTCCACGTAGGGGTCAAAGCTCCGATCCTCCAAGACCTAAAAGTCACCCACCGCAAAGGATTCGGAGACTATTAACCACGCCTCTAACAGCTCTTTCCCGTGGTCCGTCATGATCGATTCGGGATGGAACTGCACCCCCCAAGTCGGGTGTTCGCGGTGCTCCCAAGCCATCAGAATATCGCGATCGTCGTATGCCAGCGGCAAGAGTTCACCCGGCAAGGAATGGCGTTCTATGGCCCATGAATGATACAATCCGCCTACGGCGGGAAGGGCATCTGCTGAGGCCGTTAGCCTGTCCGTAGTTTGCCAACGAAGTGGAGTGGGCTGGCCGTGCTGAATGTCAGGAACGTTGTACAACTTTGCGCCGTAAAACTCCGCCAATCCCTGACACCCCAAACACACACCCAGGATCGGCATTTTACCCGAAAAAGTTCTGATCACCTCCGGCATGATCCCCGCGTCGGAAGGTAATCCGGGGCCGGGTGAAAGCACCAACAGGTCGTATTCGCTCACCCGTGAGACGTCGATTTTATCGTTGCGGCGCACATCCACATCGGCCCGTAGGGCCTCCAACATATGGGCCAAGTTATAGGTGAAAGAATCGTAATTATCGAGGAGCAACAACTTTTTGGACATGTGGTAAAATTGCGCTTAAATTGGCGGGGAACAAAGCCAAGTTTATGAAAAAGATCATTGAAAGTGAGCGCGTGCCTGCACCGATAGGCCCCTATAGCCAAGCCGTGTTGGTGGGCGGAACGCTATACGCCTCGGGTCAAATCGCCCTCAATGCCGAAACAGGTCAAATGCACAACCGCGATGTGGAGACCGAAACCCGAAAGGTCATGGGGAACATCAAAGCAGTTCTTAGCGAAGCCGGAATGGAGTTCGCGAATGTCGTGAAGGTGAGTATATTCCTTAAAGATCTGAATGATTTTGAAGTGGTTAATAAGGTCTATGGCGGGTTCTTCATCAATAATTACCCAGCACGCGAAACGGTGCAAGTAGCGCGTTTACCGAAAGATGCGCGGGTCGAAATATCGATAATCGCGGCAAAATAGTTCTTAGGAGTCTGTTCAGAAAAGTGTGTCACTTAACTTAGTGATATGAAAAAGCAAGAAATATCGAAAGCCGGCTTACAAGA
>JAGWBA010000064.1 GCA_021296215.1 Flavobacteriales bacterium | reverse complement strand
AAGAATCTATCTTTAATCAAACCCAATTATTAACTAACAAAACCGCATTGTTGGTCTGAAATATGGGGAGTATTACAAACAGCCCCGGTATTGAGACGGCTTCATTTTATAATCATTTCGTCAGTTTGGGCGTTAATTAAGTGAATGCTTAAATTTGTTCTATGCCCGAAAACAAGTCGCAAAAAATCAGAATATCAGGAATGACCTGCGCAAATTGTGCGTTAGGAGTCCGAAAACATCTGGAAAAGGCCGGCTTGGAATCCGTTGACGTTAACTTCGTCAATGGTGAAGCATTCTTTGAAAATCCGGGGAAAATCGACATTACTGGAATAAGGCGCGGAATTCACGACCTCGGATACGAAGTCGTAGACGAAGACGACCGCGATGAGGAGAAAGAAAATAAACGGCCCGATCGAACGCTCGAACGCTATTTCCTCTTTTCGCTCATATTCACCCTTCCGTTAATGGCTCACATGGTGGTCCCAAAGGATTTTTTCCTTAACGATCCACTTTTACAGATCGCCCTGTGCACCCCGGTTTATGCTCTCGGCTTTTGGTATTTCGGTCGATCGGCATGGAGTTCGGTGAAGATCGGAGTTCCAAACATGGATGTATTGATCTTTATTGGATCAACTGCTGCGTTTGGCTATTCCCTGTATGGAACCTTGACGAATTGGAGCACTGATACCGTGCATCAATATATGTTCTTCGAGACTGCGGCGGCCATAATCACCTTGGTGTTATTAGGTAACCTAATCGAAAAGAGATCGGTTCGTAAGACCACGGATGCCATTGATAGTCTTCAGAAGCTTCAAAAAAAGGAGGCGTTAGCATGGAGGAATGGCGAATGGAAATCGGAACCGGTAAAGGGCTTGCAACCTGGAGATAAGGTTTTGGTCCGTTCGGGCGAAAAAATTCCTGTCGACGGTGAAATTTCTTCGGGAGATGGAAATGTTGATGAATCGATGATCACTGGAGAGTCGGAACCTATCTTCAAATCCCCGGGGATGGAGGTTTTATCGGGAACTCTTTTGTTGGATGGCTCTACTGAGATCAAGGTAGTAAGACCATTAAGTGAAACCGTTTTGTCAAGCATTATCGAAATGGTTCGTCAGGCTCAGCGCGACCAACCTACCATTCAGAAACTAGGCGATCGGGTAAGTGCCGTTTTTGTGCCGGTGGTATTGGCGATTAGCCTGGTCACATTTGTTATTTCGTTTCGCATTCTCGGAGTAGGTATCGAAGCGAGCATCATGCGGGCCATTGCCGTACTCGTGATCTCATGCCCCTGCGCAATGGGGTTGGCCACTCCCACAGCCGTCATGGTGGGCATTGGAAGAGCCGCTAAGAAGGGAATATTGATCAAGGGTGGATCCACATTGGAGGAATTGGCGAAGGTGGAAACTGTAGTCTTCGACAAAACAGGCACGCTGACTACAGGCTCTTTTCGCGTTAAAAGAATCGAGGCCTACGGAATGGGCGAACGCGATCTTCAGAGCATCGTGTTGGGCTTAGAGCGGCACAGCAAGCACCCGATAGCCGAGAGTCTGGTCAAAGCTTGGTCAGAAGATGTAATCCCCTACTCTTTTGAGAAGGTGAATGAGCTAAAAGGCAAAGGGATTGAAGGGCAGGATGACCACGGGCAAACCTTTTTTGTTGGCATAGGATCTGATGACAGCGATCTTTGCGTAAAGCGAAATGATGAGGTCATTGGAGTCATTGACATCGAGGATGATTGGAAAGCAGGTGTGCCAGAGCTGATCAGGTGGTTGAACGACCAGCAGATCAGAACCATTATACTCAGTGGGGATAATGAACGTAAATGCCGCCGATTGGCCGAGCGAGTTGGAATAGATGAATTTTATTCTAGACAGAATCCTGCCGAAAAGATCAAGCACATCAGAATGTGGTCGAAGAAAGAAAGGGTCGTAATGGTCGGCGATGGGATCAATGATGCCCCAGCCCTAACCCAGGCTCATGTTGGAATATCGCTTGGAAAGGCCTCGGATGTGGCCATTCACAGCGCTGAAGTGGTGTTGTTAAGTGATTCAGACTTGAACCTAGTTAAATCGGCTATTCAATTGAGTAAACAAACATTGAGAACCATTCAACAAAATCTCTTTTGGGCCTTCTTTTACAATGTTCTGGCCATTCCGGTCGCTGCGGCCGGACTCCTGAGTCCTATGGTAGCGGCATTATCCATGGCTTTTTCTGATGTGATTGTCATTGGGAATAGCCTTAGACTTCGGATCAAATCACTGAAGTAAGTGTCGCAAAACCTTCATATAGTTTTTTTGACCCAGTGGTACCCCCACCCAGAAGACGTCCAAAATGGCGTCTTTATCAAGCATCAAGCCGTAGGCTTAGCAAAACACCACAGAGTTACGGTAATCTGGGTTGGTCCGTCGGAATCCGCTACTAGGATGGTTGCAACGGAAGATAGAGATTACGGAGAACAGCTTTTGGAGGTACGAGTGCGCTATCCACGCAACAGGAGAGCACTGGGTAAAGCAATGGCATTGAAGAAGGCACTAACTAGCGTAGAAAAGCCCGACGTGGTTCATTTAAACGTTCTCGATCGGGATTTTCCGATTTGGGAATTGTGGTTGAAAAAGATTCAGAAACCCTTTATCATTCACGAGCATGCCTCGCTCTATTTCAAGAATTATCAGAAGGACGGCTTATGGCATGCCAGTCGAAAACGATTGGTTCGCAATGCGTTTCGCGTTTGCCCGGTAAGTCGTGGTCTGAAAAATGCGATGATCGACAACGGTTTGGAGGGTCGGTATGTCGTTGTACCCAATATTCTTGACGTGCCGGAAAGTGTCGAGAGGAAACCCAAATCGGACCACTTGATGCTAGTATCGATCGGTGATCTCGTGAATGATATCAAGCGCTTTCATAAAATAATCAAGGCTTTGAAGAAGCTCCCCGGGCCGTGGGAATATCACATAATTGGAGATGGAGTCGATAGAGAAGTGCTTGAACTTTTAGCAAAAGATCAATTTGGAAGTGATCTATCTCGGAATGTCGTTTTCAAAGGGCGGCTGAGTCAGGCTGAAATTCAAGGCAAACTGCCTCGGTTCCACATCTTTTTGGCCAACAGTCGATACGAAACCTTTGGATTAGCGGCTCTTGAAGCCTTGAATGCGGGGGTTCCGGTATTGAGCTCTCCGGTTGGCGTTATCCAAAAATATCTGCGTGAAGGTCAAAACGGAATGATAGTGGATAACTACAAGGATTATGCAGAGAAGATCGGGCAACTTTGGGATCGATACGATGAATTGGATCTCCAGCTTATGTTGCCCAAAGATCGTGAAGAGTTATCGGCGGACGGATTCGTCGACCGAATTCACGCGATGTACCGACAGCTCGGTTTATTTGTAGATTAGCGCAATGATCCGTACCATAGTCACCACTACCTTCAGTAAATTCGGGGTCATACTGATCAGCTTTGCAATTCTGGTTAGCACAACCCAGTTTTTAGGGGCCGAAGGAAAAGGATACATCAGCCTATTCCTGTTGAACGTAACCCTGGTTCAACTGATCAGCAGTTTTATCGGTGGGCCGGCACTCGTTTACTTGCTACCCCGGTTTGGGGTTGAGCGACTGCTCGTTCCTTCCTATTTGTGGGCATTGGTAGTTTCTGTGATCGTGCCAATGATCTTGTTCGCTGTAGGCTTGCAAGACGAGCAATACCTGTACCACTTGATGTTCATTGGCGCCATCGACGCCATTGGAAAGATCCACCTACAAATTATTCTCGGGCGAGAGAATATTAAAAGTCACAACTGGATCAGTTTCGGGCAGAGTTTAGTCCTGTTATTTAGCTTTTGGATATTCTTCCGGGCATTCGATATCCACGATATCAGCGCTTATATCGGAGCCATTTATATTGCATACTTATTCACTATTGTGGCGGGGTTTTTAACCATTTACAAAGAGCTTGGCACCACCCCATCCGCAGAACTCAAGGGTACTTGGCGCATCACGGTCCGAGAAATGACCCGCCACGGGTTTTGGATCCAGCTAGCCAATATTAGTCAGCTGTTGAACTACCGGCTATCTTATTACTTACTGCAAAAGCTTCTTCCAGAGAATAATTATGCCTCGCTGGGCTATTACGCCACGGCTATTAATCTGGCAGAGGCGTCCTGGGTAGTGAGCAAATCTTTGGCTATGATCCAATATTCTAGGATCAGTAATACGCAAAATCCGATCGAGATCAGGCATCTTAGCACACAAATGTGGAAAATCGCTTTTTATTCTGCCTTGGTAATCATAGGTGTTTTGGTCCTGATATCGGGGAGTATATGGGCCTTTGTTTTTGGCTCTGGGGATAACTTTGAACAGATTAGGCCCCTATTAGGTATTCTGGCCCCGGGTATATTCTTCATGGCCCTGAACAATACCATGAGTGCCCATTTGGCCGGACGAGGGCACTACGAACTGAATGCTAGAGTTTCTGGACTTGGCCTAATACTCACCGGCCTTACGGCACCTTTGCTGATCGTGAAAATGGGATTATACGGTGCGGCGCTGTCGACATCGATCACCTACAGCCTGTCTACTATTTACCAAAGCCAACTGTTTTTGAGGGAGAGTCGTATACCTTGGGCAGACCTGTGGCCTTCTCGGGCCGATGGGCGTTGGCTTCGACAATGGATACAAGGAAATTGACCGTTGATTTACGACGTTACTGAACTTTGCTAAGTAATTTATTGTTGGAACATCAACATTCTGTTATATTTGAAACACTATTATTAACCCAAACTAAAAGAGGATTATGAAAAAATCGTTACTCTTTGCTTTTGTGACGGCGGGTTCACTTGCTTTTGGACAAAGCAATGTGACGGTTCGGGAACACTCTGTACTTAACGTTCGTGCAAAGGCGGAACTCATGAAAAATGAAGTAGGCGGAACTTACCAAGCTCCGTATCTCCAAGGTTCGCGCTCTGCAGTCGTGGATATGGGTCAATCAGCAAACGTATATAGTGTGGCCTTCGGTGCCCGATCTGCCGTTTCTGTACGCCCTGAATTGAATGCCATTGCATTCCTTCACCGTTCCAACGGACCAACTAACGGAGATGCCGGTAGTGGATCACTTCGTTACGACCACAGTTTGGATGGTGGTGCTACTTTCACTAACAACGTAGGACCAGTTTACGACCAAAGTGTTGGTGGTGCTCGTTATCCCGCCGGTCAAATCTTGAATGATCCGACCAACACAAACCCTGCTAATGCAAAGTACCTTTACACGGCCCCGATTCTTACCGGATCTAATGGTCCTAATTGGGGAGGTCAATTGGTTGGTGACTGTACTTTTGGTTTGGCTGACTCGTCAAATACTGTATTAGAATCAGACAGCGCAGCTGGAGATTATAACTTCATCTCTGCAGGTATGTGGGCTTCTGGAATGGTAGGTCACCACGTTGATATCGAGGTGGAGGTGGTCTACCAAGACAGTTCCTTGGATTATACTGATACTATCATCTACCGACGCGCTGATTATTCTTCTGGTTCTCAGGTTTTTAATCAAGAAGAATTGTACGTTCCTGTGTACAACGATACAGGAGGAGGCAGAGCTATTGTTGATGCCTATATCGGATTTGGTCCTGATGGTCAAACTGGATATATTGTGGCGATCGGTCATGGTGGGGATGCCTCCATTGCACCTGTCGGGGCTTATCACTTGATCGCGCTAAAAACAACTGACGGAGGTACAACATGGGGTGCACCAATGGACATCTCTGTATCCGGGTTAGTCGATGAAGATCTTCTCGACGACGGACGTGATTACACTTGTGCCGGTGAGGGAGATATTGCCGTTGATAGCAATGGCGATATGCACTTCGCAGTAGCTATTGGGCCAGCAGGAGATCCTTGGAGTATCGGAACAGCCCCTGGAGTTTGGGGTGTATTCGACGTTCATGGTGACGGAACAAACATGGCGGCTTCATTGATGGCTAAGCCACAAACTTTCCGTGGAGATTTTGGGGATGACTTGACTGAAGATAGCCGTCCGCAAGTATCTGCATCTTCTGATGGAGACTTCATCACCGTCACTTGGTTCGACACCGACACCTTGTTAGGTAGTGTAGGCAACACTTTGCCTGACGCATGGGTCAAAGGGTATCGCGTACAAGAACAAACTTGGTTGACAGAAGTAAACGTATCAACTGGAACATTGGCTGATGCTGGGTGCACTTGGGGTACTGTTGGTGACTTGATGTTCAAGAATGGAGATTCAGCCACTGTAGCTATCGTTTACGCTTCTTTGGTAAACAACGATATCTTAAGTGAGACTCAGTACCACTACCTGGATGGATCTTACTCATTCAGCGGAATCGGAATCGAAGAAAGCGATATCACTGAAATGCGTGTATTCCCTAACCCAGCTTCTGACAACGTTCGTGTCGCTTTCGAAATGAAAGCTGCAACTGACGTAACAGTAAACGTGGTTAACACCGTTGGACAAACCGTGATGACTAGCTCTCACAACGCCGTAACAGGTGGAAATGTGGTTAGCTTGAACGTGTCTAACTTGGCTAATGGATTGTACTTCGTTGAAGTATCTTCAGAGAACGGAACATCAACATTGCGTTTGATCGTTCAGTAATCTGATCTCAGATATAGTAAAAAAGCCGCCCGAAATGGGCGGCTTTTTTTGTCTTGTTGTTTTGACTTACTACGAATTTAAACCAAATGGTCGAGGGCTTCTACTTTGAGCAAATGTTCACTTGTAAAGCCTTCGCCAAATGGAGCTCCAACCATTCGCCCCATATCCGCTGCGCGGTAGCGTACGCTATCTAGAAAATTCTTGCTCGAAATAACGGTTTCGGGTTCATCACTGTTGGGATCGTAAAACTGTGACGAAAAAGCCTCCACTACCTTCATTTTTCGCTCCATGACTTCTTCTCCAAACGGAATAATTATGTCCGGTGTAAGCGAGTTGAACTGAATGTAATGCAATGCCAACTCAGGTCTGTGCGCAGCTTGTTCCTTTCCTTGAAATTCGGTTTTCACCTTCGGAAGTCCAGATAGAAAACCGGCAGTACGAACAACATCAGCTCCTTTTCCGTGATCGGGATGACGGTCACTTACCGCATTGGCCAACACGATTCGAGGTCTGTATTTCCTGATCATTTCTACAATGCGCAACTGATGCTCTTCATCGTTTTGAAAGAACCCGTCCCTAAAGCCCAAGTTTTCTCGTACGGCCAATCCCATGATCTCCGAAGATCGCTTTGCTTCCTCATCGCGTAAGTCCGCAGTACCTCGGGTACCGAGTTCACCACGTGTTAGATCTACGATTCCGACCTTTAAGCCGTTGTCAATATGCTTTATTAGGGTGCCAGAAGCCCCGAGCTCTACATCATCCGGGTGAGCTGCGAAAGCCAGAATATCCAGTTTCATGCTTTGGAATTTTGGCTAAAATAGACAAACAAGATCTTATTCCTTGATCCAGGCGACGATCTCATCGCTCATTGGACTAATCGACGGTGCATAAACTTGAACGAGGTTCCCCGAACCGTCGATGGCGAATTTTTGAAAATTCCATTTCACCTTGGCATCCATTTGACCATTCTGCTCCTTTTGAGTCAGCCACGCATACAATGACGCCTGTTCCTTTCCTTTGACCGATATTTTAGACATCATTGGGAAGGTAACCTCGTAGTTTTCGGTGCAGAAGGCTTTAATTTCGGCATTCGAACCCGGCTCCTGGCTCATGAAATCATTGGCCGGGAAAGCAATGATCACAAAGTCCTTACCACCGAATTGTTCGTATAACTCCTGAAGTTCTTCATATTGAGGAGTAAAACCGCACTTCGAAGCGACATTAACCACGAGCACTTTTTTACCTTTCAGCTGACTTAGCTCATACTCGTTGCCATCAATGTCCTTCACGACGAAATCGTAGAAAGATTCCTGTGCAACAGAAGCGAATAATCCCAAAAATACAATCAGTGTTGAGAGCAGTATTTTTTTCATCCTGTATAGCAATTTATGACCAATAAACTGAGTGACGCCTTATAAGTTCATCACTATCGTATCTTTGGTGTCACATGAAAGGGATGTGGATCATATTAGCTCACGAATTTCAGCTCGAATGGAAGCAGCGCTATGCCGTGTTCGGACTTCTAATATACGTCCTTAGCACTGTATTCGTGACCTACCTAGCCTTTCAAGGCTCTATTTCCGAGCGGGCGTGGAACGTCGTTCTATGGATCGTATTGCTCCTTGCCTCCGTTAACGCTGCCACCGGTAGTTTCATCAGGGAGACCTCGGGCCGCTATTGGCTTTATTACCAACTAGTTGATCCAAGATCACTTATTCTGGGAAAAACACTTTACAACATGATCCTCATGTGGGTTTTAGCCCTGCTAGCCTGGGCCTGTTTTCGTCTTTTCCTCGGCGATCCCGTAGTCCATCAAGGGCTTTACCTTGTTTCACTTCTATTGGGTTCCAGCGGGTTTGCCGCCACCTTGAGCACCATGGCAGCTATTTCGGCTCGCACCCGGCAAAACACAGCGTTACTCGCCATTCTGTCACTGCCAATTCTCCTGCCTCTCTTTCTCGTAACGCTACAATTAAGCAATGCGGCCATTCTGGGGCTTACGTATGAGCTTTGGTGGCGGTCGATCATCGTCATCGGATTGCTCAACGGGGTCACTTTACTCCTCTCATACCTGTTATTTCCCTACCTTTGGCGCGACTAAAACGAAGGACTTAGATGAAGTGGAATTGGTGGAAAATCGCGAGCATGATCCTGGTAATTTACGTGCTGATTGCCGGATTACTGGGCGAAGTACCTCGCCTTCCCATCCTTAACGAAACCATTCGCAATTTATACTTCCACGTGACCATGTGGTTCAGCATGATCCTTCTGTACTTGCTTTCGTTGATATACAGCATCAGATTCCTCCGAAGCAACGACTTGTCCCATGACGATTGGGCGGTTGAATCGGCGATCTCAGGTTTGGTACTGGGTGCCCTCGGATTAGTTACCGGCATGCTCTGGGCGCGTTTCACTTGGGGTGCCTTTTGGGTAAACGACCCCAAACTCAACGGAGCAGCCATTGCCATGCTTATTTATTTCGCCTACTTCATTCTCCGACAAAGTTTCGACGATGAACGCAAACGTGCTCGACTTAGCGCCGTTTACAATATTTTCGCCTTTATCTTCATGATCGTTTTCATAGGAATCTTACCCCGCCTAACTGATAGCCTCCATCCCGGAAATGGCGGCAATCCGGCCTTTAGCCAATACGATCTCAACAGTGAAATGCGAAAAGTATTCTACCCCGCCGTTATCGGATGGGTCTTGGTCGGTTACTGGATCGTAAGCATTCGGCTTCGCATCCGACGCATGGAACGCAAGCTCGCTTGGAAAGAACTCAATAAATGAAAAAGCTACTCCTTCTCCTATTACTTAGTGCCTACGGCACGATGGCCCAAAATCCGAATAATGTGGAGATGGCCGACACGTTCCGCGAAAACGGTAAAATATATGTCGTGGTCGGCGTTATCGTAATCATTTTCATCGGCCTGTTTGTTTACCTGATCACCGTAGACCGTAAAGTGAGTCGGCTCGAAAAGAAAATGGAAGAATGAAGAAGACACATATCGCAATTATCGTTTTGATCGCTGTTGGTATCGCCGCAATTCTCAGCACTTTTACCGATGCGAGCACCTATGTTTCGTTCCCATTGGCTGAAAAAAATGCAGGTAAGCAATTCACCGTAATCGGTTACCTCGATAAGGAAGAGTCCATGACCTACGCACCGGAGCGAAACCAATTTACTTTCACCGCCATCGATAAGGAAGGAAACGAACGAAAAGTGATCTATTTCCAGCCCAAACCTCAGGATTTCGAAAAATCAGAAGAAATCACCATGAAAGGCTTTGCCACGGATTCAGCATTCGTAGCCGAGCAAATCCTGATGAAATGTCCTTCTAAGTACAACGAGACTAACGGCGTCGAGAATACGTACGAATAATGGAGTACCTGAATGAGCATACCGCCATAGGAGCCGTCGGACACTTCGCCGCAGTATTGTCTTTCGTTGCGGCACTGGTTTCAACGATATCCTATTACTTCCACCACCGCAGTGACTCCCCCGAGTGGAAACGTCTTGCCCGTGGGAGCTTCTACCTTCATGCACTAGGCGTCCTTGGGGTCGTGATCAGCTTGTACATCATGATATTCGGACATTACTTCGAGTACCAGTACGTATGGCAACACAGTTCCAAAGAACTCCCTTTTTACTACTTGATATCTTGTATGTGGGAGGGCCAAGAAGGAAGTTTCTTACTGTGGATAATCTTTCAGGTGATCCTTGGACTGCTGTTCATGCACCGTATTGGAAAATGGGAGGCCACGTCCATGACCATTTACGGTAGTGTTCAAGTGTTCTTGACCAGTATGCTCCTCGGAAGCTACCTCTTTGGAGCAAAGATCGGCTCTTCGCCCTTCGTTCTTATCCGAGACCTTCCCGAGTATGCCAACCTGCCTTTCCTACAAAATCCGAACTACTTACAGGCACCTCAATTTCAAAATGGTACGGGACTGAATCCACTACTTCAAAACTATTGGATGGTCATCCACCCTCCTACTTTGTTTTTAGGTTTTGCCGCCGTTCTGCCTCCATTTGCTTTTGCATTGGCCGGACTATGGCGTCGTGCTTACGACGAATGGCTAAAACCAGCACTTCCCTGGACCTATTTTGCCGTGATGATCCTCGGGTTGGGAATCCTCATGGGAGGTGCCTGGGCCTATGAAGCCTTGAGCTTTGGAGGCTTCTGGGCTTGGGATCCAGTTGAGAACGCCATCTTGGTTCCTTGGCTGACCTTGGTTGGTGCAGCGCACCTAATGCTCATACAGAAGAATAAAGGAGGAAACCTGATGTCGACATTTGTGTTGACCTTCATCACCTTTCTTCTGATCCTCTACTCTACTTTTCTCACCCGAAGTGGCGTCCTGGGAGATAGTTCGGTACACGCTTTTGTTGACCTCGGACTCAACGGCCAGCTTTTGCTGTACCTTTTCTTTTACATTCTCCTTGCTTTTGGAACTTTGGCCTATCACTGGCGCAGCCTGCCAAAAGCTACTACCGACGACCGTTTATGGTCTCGTGAATTCTGGATGTTCATCGGAGCTTTGACCTTGACCATATCGAGTTTTCAGATCACCTTCAGTACTTCGATACCCGTGATCAATAAACTCACCGAGCTTTTGGTAAATCCCGTGCTCGTTGGATTAGGGTTCAGTGAGCGAACGGCATTAGCACCTCCTATCGATGTCATTGAACACTACAACAGCTGGCAACTCCCATTCGCACTTCTTATCACCGCATTGGTCGCCTTTACCCAGTTCTTGAAATACAAGAAAACCGAATTTCCCAAGTTCCTCAAGAGCATTGGACTTAGCTTGGGAGCATCGCTGATTTTAACCGTGGTTTTAGCCCTGGCCTGGGGGTTCAACAATGCCTTGTATACCGCCATGCTTTTCACTTCGGTCTTTGCGGTCGTAGCAAACTTTGATTATTGGACTCGTCTCGTCAAAGGGAAATGGGATTTCGCAGGGGCGTCCTTAGCTCATATGGGATTCGGGTTAGTGATGCTTGGAGCATTGGTATCGAACGCTCAAAAAGAAGTCATTTCTGAGAACCCCACTTATATCGCCAAGGATTTTCCCGCAAGCGAAAACATCTTGATGGAATTGGGCGATACCATGCAAATGGGCAAGTACTACGTCGTTTGGAATGGCGAACGCAAAGAAGAATTCAATCGCATTTTTGAGATCGATTACTATGAAAGTGACGGCAAAGGTTCATTAGAAAAGGCCTTTACGCTCGAACCTTTTATTCAGCTTAATGAACGAATGGGCAATGTGGCAGAACCGAGCACAAAGCACTTTTTTGCCAAGGACATTTACACCCACATCACCTATGCCGAGCCTGAGGAAGTGCGGGCCGAAAAAATCGCCACCGGCTACAGTCGCGAAGCCGATATCGAAATGTCCTTGGGCGACTCGGCCATTTACAACCGTCATTTCGTAATATTAGATAGTTTGGCTCTCGACCCGAATAGGGTACAATTCGAAGATGGCCAACCCATGAATATCGCTTTGGTAGCCTATATGACAGTGGTAAATGTACAAGGGGTTAAGCGTTTCGCGCGACCGGCATATGTTGTATCCGGGAATCAAGTACAACTCGAAGAAGCTGTAATAGAATACTTCGGTCTGAAATTCCGTTTTGAAGATGTAAATCCCGAGAACAACAAAGTGAAGATCAAAGCCTTTACTGACGTGCGCGACGAGAAGGAGTTCATCGTTATGAAAGCCGTTATCTTCCCTTGGATCAACCTGCTCTGGTTGGGCAGTATTCTCATTGCCATGGGTACCTTTATGGCCATTCGTCAACGAATTAAAAAGGCATAATGGAACGCGTGATCCTTATTGGTGCAGGTCGTTTGGCTTACCACTTGGGCCGTGCTTTGCAGGCAGCGGAATTTGATCTCATAGGTTTGTACAATAGAACCGCTGACAACGGCAAAGAGCTGGCCGAAGCACTCGATGCAGAGCTGTATTTGAATTATGATGAAATTCCTAAGGACGCCGATTGGTACATAATTGCCGTGTCCGATAGTGCTATTGAGGAAGTATCCGAACATCTCAACGGTGTTAGCGGATTAGTGACCCATACCTCTGGATCGGTGGACCTTGAAACGCTAGTCAAACACCCCAAAAGAGGTGTATTTTACCCCTTGCAAACCCTTTCGCGCCGCAAGGCGGTACATTTTCAGGATATCCCCATGTTGGTAGAAGGCGTTGACCCCGAGACCGAAGAGTCCCTTGTAGGAGCAGCGACAAGGATCAGCAATCGCGTGGAGCGAATCGATAGCCAGCAGCGTCAATACTTGCACCTGTCGGCCGTTTTCGCCTGCAATTTCTCGAACCACATGTATACCATCGCCGAAAAACTCATGAAGTCGCGCGATATGAGATTCGACCTGCTACATCCGCTCATCGTTGAAACGACGGAAAAAGCCTTGGAGAAAGGTCCGGCCGCAGCACAAACAGGACCGGCCTTGAGAGGTGATCAACCCACAATTGACAAACACGTAACTTTGCTCAAGCGACAAGATTGGGCCGATCTTTATAAATTGATCAGCGAAAACATCCAGCAAAACAAAGCGTGAAGAACTACAAAGAGCACCTGAAAAAGATCTCGACGTTCATTTTCGATGTCGATGGCGTCCTCACGGACGGAAAGGTGATCGTGACCGCCCAGGGAGAGCAATACCGCAATATGAACATCAAGGACGGCTATGCCTTGCAGCTGGCCGTTAAGAAGGGTTATCGCGTTGCCATTATTTCGGGCGGCAATAACGAGGGAGTGCGCGTTCGATTGAAAGGATTGGGACTTACGGATATATACCTCGGGCAGCGACACAAAATTGATGCATTTGAAGACCTCAAAGCCATCTACGGACTCCAACCCCATGAGATCTTGTACATGGGTGACGATATTCCCGATTACGAGGTCATGAGTCTTTGCGGGCTGGCCACCTGCCCAGCCGATGCGGCACCCGAGATTCAGAGGTTTTGCGACTACGTTTCGCCGATAGCGGGCGGACAAGGATGTGCGCGCGATATTCTGCAACAGGTCATGAAGGTACAAGGCAAATGGATGAACGGCGATGGCTTCGAGTGGTAAGGTGATATGGTCGTTCCTACGTCTGATCCGGGTTAAGAACTTGTTGATCATTGGCGGCACCCAATTCTTGGTGTACTATTCTCTTATTCTATCCTACGGTATTCCCGTAGCCCTGAAGCCTTCGTTATTCTCACTGTTGGTGCTTTCCATTGTATTGCTCGCGGCCGCAGGCTACGTGATCAACGACTACATGGACATCAAAGCCGATGAGATCAACAAAGGTGATGTCATCGTCGGTAAGGTGATCAAACGAAGGGCCGCAATAATTTGGCATTTGACCCTTACTGCGGTCGGATTAGCACTCGGTGTCTTTACGTCATACAATGTCGGGCAGTACTACCTTGTAGGAATCCACCTTTTTTATGCGTTTATCCTGTGGTATTACAGTTCCCATCTCAAGCGACAATTTCTCGTTGGTAACATTGTTGTGTCCTTCTGTATTGGGCTATCGGTGATCGCCGTTCCTTTGTTTACTATGATTCCGGCTCTCAACGAACAATACTCGGCCAACCAGCGAAGCCTGTTCCTCATCATCTCCGGATACGCCTTCTTCGCCTTTCTGATCAACCTCATTCGGGAGATCATCAAAGACCTTCAGGATGTTGCGGGCGATTCAGCTCAGGGATTTCGCACGATGGCGCTCCATGTCGGTGAAACGGGAACAAAGGTTATCCTCAGCTCTTTGTTCGCCGCCATGCT
>JAGWBA010000063.1 GCA_021296215.1 Flavobacteriales bacterium | reverse complement strand
AATAAATACCTGCAAGCTGCATGAGACTTGATAAACTATATTTGAACAAATTCTGTCCTAATAATTGGGGTATCTACACCTAGCGAGTCTTCGCTTGCGGGCAAAAAGTTTAGCGTAGGCATCCTTATAATTAGGGATGCCTTCTTTTTTCTTCCACAGGTGAATGGGAATTAAATCGGCAGAAAGCGGGTTCCAAGTATTTTCATAATGATGCCTTATTGGAGCTACCAGTTCTTCGGGTAGGTCTGAGATTTCTTTGTTGAAACCTCGTTCTCTCCATAGAATTAGGAGGTTTTTAATGTTTGTTTCATGACAGGTTATTCCCCCCCCTTTGAGTATTGGTGTACGTTTAAAGGTTCCGATCATTCTGTCTGCCTCATCATAGTCTAGTTTTATTATGAATCCAAGAATTTGATAAACCCGAATATAGAAGTTCGTGGGTGAATGAAGCTCTAGCCTATATAGGAGACTTAAAAGTGAAATAGACGATTGACCATTGAGCAATTCGTATACGGCGAAATTGTATTTATTCCTTTCAGTGCTTTCTTCAGTTAACGCCATTTTTTCACCTAGTAGTAACCTTACGATTTCAATTTTCGGAATGAGTAGATTCTTTAGAGTTTCGTGGTGGTGGAGCTTTTCAAAACTCCTAGTCATATCATTAAAACCATCCTGTAATTCTCCTCCATATATCTTTAATATCCCAAAATTGAACGTAGCAATTGGAAGCTCCTTTTCAGTAGAGAAGCTCGGATATGACTTTATCAACTCTACAACTTCAGAAAATGCTCTTCCGATCCGAGAAACATCACAAGGCAACACACCATTGAAAGCATCATTGAGAGATAGATATGAGTAAAGTGAAAGTTTTCTTAATCTAACATGGCGTGTATTCGAAGAATAGATGTCTTGGATTCTTTGTTTGTCCATAGACGATATAGAAGGGGTTTCATTTTCTGAATTATTATACTTACTCAGAATATCGTGTAAGTACTCAAAGTCACTATATAAAGATTCAATATTCTCCTTTTGCTTCTCAAACCTTTGGGCATTTTTCTCGAATCCATAGTATCTATAGAATAGGACAAGTTTTTTTGAAATGTAGTGAGCCGAATCAAATTGCTCCCACTTAATTGCAACCTTTAAAGCCCTCCTTAAAAAATACACATAGTGCTCAGAGTTCTCTCTTGAAATCGCAATTTGACCATATAACAAGTACTTTTGTATTAGTACTTTCCCCCGTTCATAATTTGAAAAACTTCGAGGTCTGTGGATGTTGAAGTCCAGCCCGAGAGCTTCATAAATTTTTAGAAAAAGTCTCTCGTGAGATTTCCTCACCGAATTATTCATGTTTTCATGACTTGGAGTTTCCGTCCACCCCTTTTTGATTCTATTTAAGGTGTCAATGTAGTTGTTCGAATTTCCTTTTTTAGAATTAAAAGTCTCTAAGAACTTAAAAAGTACTCGCTGCTCTTCTTCACATAATTCGTTAAAAACGTTTGCTATTTCAATATGAAAATTCACAAAAAATTCTCAAAGATTTCATCAAAATCTCCTACCTCAGAAGATGTCGGGTTCCAATCCGCTTCATTAGGATCTGATGGAATCAACTTTTCAAATCCAGACAAGGCGATTTGACAATGACGCTTTATTCTATAAGTTAATTCCTTGCCATGGAGATATCGCCTGAAATTCTCAATCTCATTTATAAGGGAATCGTAATTGTCTGCAAGCTTGAAATTCAATAGGAGAAGAATTCTTGAGTACAAATTCCAACCTGCCTTATCTTTCTTTAAATCACCAAGATTGCCAAGCTCCTTTATGGCCTCTTTATAATGACCGACTACGGTGTAGCAATACCCTAAAATTGCCCCAATTTGAACTCTATAAACTGGAGACACCCACTCTATACTTCTAAGTTCCAGAAGCCCGTTAATGGCACCCTGTAAATCACCAAGGTATATTAGATTACGAATTTTGGTTATATGAAGATAACTTCTATTAATATCTGAAAGACCTCCACTATCCAATAAGTTTGTAACTATTGAATTTGATTGATTGAACTTTTTGTCCAAAACATAAAAAAGTGCAAGATTAATTTCAATTGTCTGAATCTCTCTTTGCTTACGTATTGCGTAATTGCTTTCTATAGTAGACTTCAGTTTCAGACAGACCTTCAAACATTTATTATAGTCTCCTTTTTTATCATAGTACAGCAGCTTAGCATATAACACATTCCGCTCAGTTGACGCCGAATATGGTGAGTTTCTAATGTTATTTATTTCAGAGATGAAGCCTTCCAATTCTTCTAGTTGTTTTGAATTTGGGGAATCAATTAAATAAAACTTAAATGAATTCATTCGAATCCATGAAGATTTGGAATAGTTTAGTCGCTGTAGTTCTAAATCGGCAGCATCACGACTTGGATTAAGAGACTTTAGAGACACCATTCTGTACTTAGATATTGCGGCAAGTTGACCTACACAGTAAAGTGCAAAATCAAACATCTCCAACTTCTTGGCTAGTTTGAGCGCTTGTCTCAAGACACGGATGGAACCGTTGACATCACCGAGTTGATAACGTACTTTAAAAGCTTGAATTAGATTTAAGCATCGAAGGAAATCCCTATCCACTGAATCTAGTTGGCTTCCCTTTCTTTGAACATTGATTGGTAGTGTAATAACTTCATTCAGCTTGTCTTCAAAACGCTCTAGACTTTTCCTAATGGCATCCTCAGAAACCCCCTTAAAATTAGAATTGAGCATCTCTTTAAAACCAATACCTTTTCTCAAACCATCAAACAAATCCAAATAAATGGATTGATTCGAAGTAAACTTTTCATAAAATACACTGAGGTAAATCCTAGAGGCAAATAGATCAGCCTCTGTTAACTTATTGAAGAGTGCCTGTACTCTTTCGAATCTGTCCCTGTTTTTCATCGTTGTCCAAAATAAGACATTCTTTCATATTTGGACTTAGAAAGTCTCACGATGTTTGTAGCGTAAGAAATAGAGATGGAAGGATTTGTATTTTAAGTAGGCTGTTAAAGTAGAAAAAAAATTCTGCTAAGCGTTCTTTGAATGGCCAAGGCTATAGCGTTGTCCAAATTGGAGATTTTTCTCCTGTATGCTTGCACGGGTGTGTGCGATATTTGTCTCAGGTTTAATCGCAAAAGACAATTATTATGCAATCACTTGTTCAACTTATCATCGCTTTTTTTGCTGGAATTGACGCTTCATTTGTATTTCCAGACGACCAATAAACAAGTTTAACTCTCAAAAATAAAAGTATGGAAGGTTTCGTATTCTAATAAAGAGGAGAGAAAAGATTTGGGAGAATTCCCAAAAAAAAACCACGGCCACGAAACTACCGTAAACAATGTTTCATGACCGTAGCTTTTTCCTAATTATGCTACACACCTTTGAGCGTTGCGTAAGTTAAACCCTCACTCATTGTGTTCATGACCTCCTAATGCTACACAAGCGTAGGCGTTAGAAAGCTTAATTAAACCTGCAAATAGGTTTCACCCAGTCGGTGAGGCCTTTTTTGCTTTGTAATCCTCACAAAAATAGATTTTTCATTTTAATTATCCTATTACACAGTTGAAAAAGAGCCTGTTGAAAAGGAAATTAAAGTTCTTTACTTATCCGGGGCTTGTATTTTCAAGGATTGTTTTATCTTTGCCGTCCCAAAGGGCTCCGTAGCTTAACTGGATAGAGCACCTGACTACGGATCAGGAGGTTCGGGGTTCGAATCCCTCCGGAGTCACTGGAATAGAAAAGCCGCTGTAATCATTTACAGCGGCTTTTTCCATTAATTATTAGATAGCTTATTGAATCTCGGCATGAAGTCCCTGTTCGACTAATCCGGACCACATGGGTTTTAGCTTCTCAAATTCCGCTGTCTTTACCGTACACTTACCATTGTAGTGCACGATCATGGTACATTGTTCCGCCTGAAGTACGTCATGACCACAGATGCTTATTAAGCATTCGATAACGTGATCGAACGTGTTGACTTCGTCGTTGTGTAAAACCAATTCCCGGTCTTTGACCACCTTTTCCTTGAGCTCTACAAGCTCTTCAACATCTACCTGCATAAGTTTGATTTACAGGGGCAAAGATACAAAAGACCTAATAGAACTCCTCGAACCGCGAAAGCCACTGATCGACCCTGCGGCGAGTAGATGTCGTATACTGGAAGTATTGTCCGTTGTCCAGCTTGACTTGACGCTTCTTTAAATCGAGATCCTTGATCACATCATTGAAGGCCTCGTCAGAAGATAAACACTGCATAATATTTCTTCTCAATGAGAAGTAATACCAATTTCGGCGATCCAGCTCAAAGTAAATGAACAGTTCATCCTGTCTGCGCTTACGAACCAATTCGATCTTACCCCGAACCTTCTTGTTGACCTGATAAGGACCGATATTCCCGATTCCGATATTCCCGGTTGTCATGTAGCTGCTCGTGTAATCGTTCCACGCCCATTCGACATCCGTTAATACCAGTGTCATGGTCCGCAGGTCTTTCGGAAGCTTCTCCACACTGCCATATGTGCGAATCTCTTCCATATAGGTCAAGGCATCCTCTTTGCCTAAAATCGCGATCAAAGCTTCTCGATAGACATCCCGATCGAGGTCAATACCTTTGAGCATATTGTCGTCATTGATTTTGTTCGCCATCAATTCCATAGCCTCTTCAGCAAAGAAAAAGCCTATGCCCATAACGAGATTCATTTCAATGGTATCGCGATACAAATCGTGCCGATAGGCACCCCAAGTATTTAAATTAACGCCCGTAAGATCATCGTCCAAGGAAAATGCCCCAGTTCCTCGAACCTCGCAGGTTTTATTGTTGAATGCCATAAGCTGCTCCGGAACGTCTTTATCGGCCAGCTTCTCCCTACCGGCAATCCGATACTCGTTACTGGCCTCATCGTAGATCAACCATCCTGTACTCGTGAAATTCGGCTCTGAATAGGCGTTTGCCTTCTTCGAAAGAAAGTTACTCGACAAATCGGTTGGATCCGGTGTATAAAATAACCCGGAGTACAGCTGATTCCGCTCGCGATCTGCATTCAAACGACTCAAATCCACCGCAATCTGCTCAGGATCGATCTGGGATCTGAATGGGATTTTATCGGTCAACACCGTTTCACAAGCGTGTTGAATCTCCGTAAATCCGTCAAAAATAAAGTTAGGATCAGCTCCGTAGATCTCCACCTCGCCTTCAAAACTAAAGAAAGGGGAGAGGTAGAATTCTTGCTCCGCAGGCACAATGCCGTGAGCAACGGTATGTATTGCCGTATCGACATACACGGTATCAATGGTGATGGGAAACGCTTC
Organism: Flavobacteriales bacterium; assembly: GCA_021296215.1. Classification (NCBI taxonomy): domain Bacteria; kingdom Pseudomonadati; phylum Bacteroidota; class Flavobacteriia; order Flavobacteriales; species Flavobacteriales bacterium. Next base: position 9,330 of record JAGWBA010000063.1, on the reverse strand, counting down.
GTCGAACCGATCGATGTAATCGACCTTAGACCTTCCACGGTAATCCTTGCGACCCCTAACGCGAATATTGGCTTCGTAGAACTCATGATATGGGTCGTCCCAAAGGACTTCGATCCGCGCATTGTCCAAACGATCCATCTTAGCGTTATCGCGGATAGCCACATAACCCGTATCCGGATATACCCAAGCATCGGCCACTTCCATTCGCTCTACTCCAAAACCTTCGAGCAAGGTGTCGATCATATAGTACCTAGCCGTTAAGGCCTCGTAATTCAGGCTATCCTGCGATTCTCGCGTTGAAACCATCGATGCGGGCTTGCCGGCCACTAACTGATCCAAGTCGAAGGTCTTGGCATCCATGTCCCAAACGGCGTGGTCCATGTACACATCGTACTGATTCTCATGCACGTGGATCGGAAAACCGGATTCAAGCAGCGAAAATTCTCCTCTTCGCTGTCCAAAATCGATATCGCCTTGAGCCCGCTGTAGGCCAAAGGCCCACGGGCTTTCGGCATTCAACCTCACACGAAAGTCCAGATTCTCACTATAAATGCGGTGATGGTCGAACCGGTAGAGTTGCGCGGTCGTCTGTGCATTTTCGAAATCGGTCTTACCCCCGGCTTCCAATCCACTCGGACGAAGTGCCAAGAAACCGCGATGACTGGCATGAATGTCGAATATATCGAACGGTTCGACCTTCTTGTTGCGGATGAACATCACTTCCTTATAAGGTTCCCAATGGACTCTTGCATTTTGCGCCCTAGCGGGCGGATACTCAGTTCCGGCCATTTGTGGTCTAATTAGGAAGGTGTCTGCAACCGCGTTCATTGAGTCGAGGAAGAACAACGACTTTTGGGTGTATGCCGCACTTGTTAGGTAGTCGAGCACGCCCTTACCCTCGATACCGGCGTTAGAGACCTTGATCGTATCGCGATACTGCCCCTTCCCGCCGTAGGCGGCAAAACCAGAAGGTGGGGTAGTGCGGATGAATCCGAGCGAGTAATCGGGCATTACCTTTAAGTCCTCTTCGAACATGGGGAATATGTCGCCCGAGTAAAACTGACCGTTGAAGGCGAGCCCCTCGGTTTCGAAGGTGTCCAAACTATCGATCTCGAAGGGTTCTACGTGGAAATAGACCCTGCTGCGATCGTACACTCCGTTGTAAATGCGCCGGTCGTCCCAATACACGTAGCTGTCGTTCCCCGATCTAAATATGGGATACTCCGGGAAGCGGTCGCGGCTACTTTTGTTGTTCGGCTTGTCGATAAAGAGCTCACCTGTCATGTTTTGAAGCTTGTTGCGAATGGGCACTAGTTCGCGACGACCGTATTCATCAGCCTCAAAAGAAGGCACGAGGAACTTCATGGAGTCTATGACGTTCATATTGACCCGGAAATTCTGGTATTCAAAGAAGAAGTCCCGTCCAACGAAATCGAAGCGCCCCGCTTGGATTACGCCGGCGAAATTAAAGTCTCGATTCTCCTTTAAAACGATCTTGCCACCTGCCGGAAACAGCACGACTTTTTGACTATCGCTAAGTAAGATCGGCTGAACACCGTACAATTCGAGGTCCTGGTTGAGCAGGTTCAATCGTCCGTTTTGCTTTTGAGCTACTGAAATAAAGCGGATGATATCGTAATCTATAAATCCACCTCGAGCATTGATGTAGTCGAACATCTTCTTTTCGAGCTTTACACGACCCTTGTCCACATTATAGGTAACGAAGCCCATAATGGTCATATCCATCATTAACAGCTTGCATTGGTGCTCTTCCATACGCAAGTACTGTGAGATTTCTTCGATGTAGAACTCATCGTGATGGTTCGATCGCTCCCAAAGCTTTTTGAGCACGTACAATACACTGGTATCGTCCATACCCTGCAATTGATCGAATCGCTCGTCGCGGTAAAAATTCACCGATTCCAAAACAACCGGGTTCACTTCCCCGGCCTGAAGGTTCGAGAGCTTTATTACAGGCTCGTCCATGTCCCATTCTAACCGATCAAAGTACATCTCGACTTTGTGGTAGCTGTTCGAGTAGGGCCGTTGTGCAAGTCCTTCATCTTCGCGATACAAGGACAAAACGCGATCATCTTTAAAGAAACGCAACTGGATCTTTGGATGATACATCGAGTCTTCCTCAATGATCACGGTCATACGGCAATCACCGCCCAAAATTTCATCGTTCCGGAGCACAAAACGGTTACTGCGAGCCTTTACCCTGGCTTGGCCCTCGAAATCGAAAAGCATGGTGGCTTTATCCTCTTCGCTACCGTATCCGATGAACCTGTCTCCTTCAACGCTAAATCCACCTTCGTAATAAACTCCTTCAACGATATCCGGAATCTGAAACTCCTTATTGTAGCTATTGAAAACCGGGAACCTATAGTTTCCTTCGCGTGCCGATGCCAAAATGTTTTCCTCGAAGCTCCCCATCATGGGGTCAGTGATATAGAACTTGGAGTACAAGGTCACGGAATCTGCTGACCATTCCGTACGGTCGGTCCGTATAGAATACTCGTTGAGCTGCGCCAACAGGCTATCAGCACTTATGCCGGCACGAGTCCAAAACACTTCACCACTCACTCCGGTCAATCGATCTTCCATGAGATCGAACCTAATTACCGTATTGTAGATCACACTTGAATCGCCCTTGGCATAACATACTAATGCGCCCTCTTCACTCTCAATGATACCGGGTTCACTTTGAACGAAAGCGCGCATATCACCCAGAAACTTCCACTCCAAGGCTTGAGACTTAAACAGAATACTGTCGCGGAACAATTCTTTCGAGCGCAGCATGAACTGATCGATGTTTCGGCCCGATTCAGCCCCGACGATGTCATCCGTGGCTTTGAACCACGTGGTTGTTACCGGATCGTTGGCTAAATCGGCCACCACGATGAGCGACTCAACATAATCAATGAACCCGGGATACGAGCGCACTCGCTTCTTGAGCATTTGATTGGCCGTCGTAATGATCTGACTTTCCTCTTCAGGAGTATAAACACCCGAAGTCCAGTACGCCGAGAAGAGCTCCATGCGCTCTACGGTTGCATCGCCATTTTGGCCTTCGGCCAGATAGGTTCTCAACTGTTCCAAGAAGACATTACCGTCCTCGCTGAACTCCCGCAACCGCTGCCCCATACTGGTCAAGGTGGAAAACAACATCGCGACGAACAATACTTTTTTCATCCCTTCAATCTCCATTTTGCCGCAACCCATTGCTGGCGTTCGCGCCATCCTTCAAACCGGAAGCCACTCTTAGCAGCTTCTTTCTTTATTGTCTCTAGATCTTCAATATAAAAGCCACTCATATACAATGCCCCCCTGGCCGAAGTGCTCGAGCATAATGAGGCAATTGATCGATCAGTATATTCCGATTGATGTTTGCGTACAATACGTCGCACTGTATGTCTTGAATAGCCTCCACACTGCCCAAACGAACTTCTATTTTGCCCGAAACACCATTCATTTCAATATTCTCCTGTGCATTCTCATACGCCCATTGATCAATGTCCACGGCCCACGCTTTCGTGGATCCTTGAAGTGCTGCAAGAATGGCCAGCACTCCGGTTCCCGCACCCATATCGAGTAAGGTTCGTTCCCCAATCGGCTCATCAAGCATCCAACCCATCATTAAATAAGTGGTACTGTGATGACCGGTTCCAAAGCTCATCATTGGAGTGATAACGATCTCCCGCTCGAATTCTTTTGACCGATCCGGATGAAAAGAGGCTCTCAGTCGCAGGCGGTTTTCGATCTCAATAGGCTCAAAGTTCTTTTCCCACTCGGCGTTCCAGTTCTGCTGCTTCATGGTCTTAGTGGAATAGGGGGGTAGCGAATCGCCGAGATAATCCTGAACCCGGGACGAATCATCAAATTCGGATTCCTGAAAATAGGCCAACAGTGCATAGGGTTCCTCAGCAACCGATTCGGCCTTGCTACCTTCTAAGAATGCTAGCAATAACTGACGAGCTATGTCGCTTTCAGGCAACTCCCAACGAACTTCGATGTAGTTCATACCCGGTCTCTGATCTCAACAAGTTTTACAAAGTCATCAGGGCCCAACGAAGCGCCTCCAATAAGGCCTCCATCCACGTCAGGTTGGGAGAATAGCTCTTCAGCATTGGCTGGTTTGCAACTTCCACCGTAAAGGATGGTTACGGAATCCGCAATATCCTCGTTGAACTTGGAGCCCAACCACGATCTAATGAATGCATGCATTTCCTGAGCTTGCTCAGCTGAAGCCGTTTCTCCCGTGCCTATGGCCCAAACGGGTTCATAGGCGACGACCACTCTGTTCATCTCTTCTTCGGTCAAGCTTCCCAGAACATCTTCGAGTTGTGATTGAACGACCTCCTCTTGGCGGTTGTCGTATCGCTCCTGAAGCTGCTCTCCAACACAATAGATCGGGCGCAATCCAGCCTCAAAGGCATGCCTTATCTTTTCGGACAATAGTTTTCCATCTTCACCGTGATACATTCGGCGCTCGGAGTGACCCAGGATCACATATTGAGCACCGACCGAAGAGATCATTGGAGCAGATACCTCGCCTGTAAATGCACCTGATTCATGGCCTGAGCAATCTTGTGCGGCAACGTAGATGTTCGGGAAATCCTCGGTCATTTGTTGGATGGCCTCGAGGTGAATGTAGGGTGGAGATATTACCACAGAAACATCCGGTGTTTCCATTTCCTCCAACATACTCACGATCTTACTTACCGTATCGATTCCAGTCGGAAAATCCAGATTCATTTTCCAGTTCCCGGCTACCATTTTTGATCCCATATTATTTGGTTTTCAAGCGAGGGTCGAGCCATCGATAAACGACATCGACCCCCAGATTAATGAGTACGAACGAAGCTCCGATCACCAACACTGCACCCATAACTACAGGTAGATCGAGTTGATTCAGAGCATTCACAATTTCTTTTCCCAGTCCGTTCCAGCCAAAAATATATTCGACGAACACCGCACCGGCGAGCATAGAGGCAAACCATCCGCTCGTAGCTGTGACCACGGGATTCATGGCATTTCGTACGGCGTGTTTCCAGATGACCTGTACGGGTTTAAGTCCTTTTGCACGTGCCGTGCGGATATAATCGTGTTGCAGCACATCGAGCAATGAACTCCGGGTCAGTTGGGTAATCACAGCAAGCGGACGAATACCTAAGGTAAACGCAGGCAAGATCAAGTTCTTGTAGTTTAGGCGCACCCCTTCGCCAAAATCATCCACAGTATAAAGGCTTCCGGTCATGTTGAGTCCGGTCCAATCGGCCCAAAGAAAACCGAACAACCAGGCGATGAGTATGGCCGAGAAGAATGATGGAAGAGCCATACCCAGCGTACTCAAGACCGATAATGAACGGTCGATGAAGCTATTTGGCCGCAAGGCCGAAATTATCCCAAGCAATACACCCATTACGAATGCAAGGGAAATACTTGCCAGGGCCAGCACTGCTGTGTTGGGAAGGGTGCTAGCGACGATGTCGGTAACCTGGGTGCCGTTCCGTTGAAAACTTTCGCGCAGATAGGGAGCTTTCAGTGCGACAGCACGATTGCCTATGGGTATCGAGAGAGCGATTTGGTAGCCCGGTTTATCCAGGGCGTTCAAAGCCGTGGATTCATCGGTGCGGTGCCAGCTGATGGGCGATAGGTCGTTTAAATAATAGGCATATTGAACGGCCAAGGGCTTGTCGAACCCGTATTTAGCCCGAATAGCCGCGAGTTGCTCGGAATCTTCCCGTTGATCGAGCATCATACGTGCAGGATCACCCGGAAGCACCGCAAACAGGAGAAAGAGCACAGTCGCTACTCCCCAAAGCACGGCTAAACTATACCCCAAACTTTTTGCCATACAGCTAAGATAAGGGGCTAAAAAGAGTTATGAAACGGGGGCAGCTCTTAGTTTTCCACAGCTTTACGAGCAGCCTCGAGGTCTTTAGGAAGATCGTTGTAGTGCCATTTCCCAGCTATGAGCCCGTTTTTAATGTATACCAATCCAGGATTACTACGCACGATGGTCTTGAGTGTGGTTTCATCACAGAAAGCCACTTGGTACTGGGCTTGCACCTTATGGCGAAATTCTTCGATTTGCGTATAACCCGAGCTCGACATTCCCAAAAAGATCACGCCTGCGTTATCGCAGCTGCGAACCAAGTCATTGACCTTTTTGTGCAGCTTAGGGCTTACCGGTGTTTCGTTGATTCGATACATTACCAAGAGAAACAGCTCATCTTCCTGCATGAGGGTTTCGGTGTAGTCAACATCATCGATGGTCATGGTAAAATCGTGAATTGGAGGGTGGTATCCTTCCTTGACTAATTTCTGATCGCGCGATACATACTCGGCTCCTTCAATATTCCACGGCTCCTCTTCAGTAGAGAATTCTTTTTCAAACCCATCGACCTTGTAGGTCCAGGTGATCTCAAATTCATCGACAGGTGCTCCTTCCGGGGTGGACATATCCTCAACGATATCGGTTCCGACCTTATACGCTCTGAAGTCGATGAGTGGTAAGTGATTCAGCACCCAATAAGCCATAAATGCCTGAAGGGCGATGGATACGGTTAGGATTATCCGAGCCGTGGGCACCGCGATGATCGGCTGAATGTGCTTTTGTCCAATGAACAAGAATATCGCTGCAATACTTAGGATCACATCCTTCGTAAAGGACTCCCATGGCGTAAGGGGTATGGCGTCTCCAAAACACCCACAGTCGGTCACCTTGTTGAAATAGGCCGAGTAGAACGTGAGGAAAGTGAAAAAGATCATCATGGCCAATAATCCCCAAAGCGCCCACTTTTTGTAGATCCCGAGAAGGAGTGCGAGTCCGACCACGATCTCGAAGATGCAGATGAACACGGCCAAGCTTAGGGCCAGAGGCATCATGAATTCGGTTCCGAAGACCATGCAATACTCTTCGAGCTTGAAGCCAAATCCCATTGGGTCGTTGAGCTTTACGAGTCCGGAAAATATAAAAAGGGCACCCGTAAGCATACGGACGATCTGTACTAGAATTTTCATGCTGCTGCTTCGTTAAGTTTGATCAAGGCAAATACTGAATAATTGACAATGTCGTAATAGTTCGCATCGATTCCTTCCGATACGAGCGTTAAACCTGAGTTGTCCTCAATTTGTTTGATGCGCAGGAGTTTCTGAAGAATCAGGTCGGTAAAAGAACTCACCCGCATATCGCGCCAAGCCTCGCCGTAGTCGTGATTCTTGGCCATCATGAGGACTTTGGCCTTGTTCGCTTGTTCGTCGAAAGCCGCGACCGCTTGTTCAACGCCCATATCGGGTTGTTCGGCCACATCCTTATCCATTTGAATGAGCGCCATAAGGCTGTAGTTCAAGATGCCGATGAATTCGCCCCGAATATCGTCGGCGACCTTTTGGGTGCCTTTATCCTCAATGCTTCGAATGCGCTGCGCCTTGATGAAAATTTGATCGGTCAACGACGGCAAGCGCAAGATTCGCCACGCCGTTCCGTAATCTTTCCCTTTCTTTGTGTAGAGGTCGCGACACTCGGCGATCACCGAGTCGTACTGCGCTCCAGTCTTACTCATATTGCTCATTATGACGACGACCAAAGGTACACTTTTTGGCCAACTGCCCTCGATAGTAGTGCGCGGCAAACTCCTCCATTTTTCGTCCCCAAAAGTAATGGGAATACTCAATGCTACGCCCGATTCTTTTCATGCCGAAAGCCGAATTTCATCGCAAAAACAGCTACTTCTAAGAGCCGAGGAAATGGCCCGCGATGGCGCCGATATCTTGGATCTCGGGGCGTACTCGAGCCGTCCCGGTGCTGCGGACATTTCGGTCGAGGAGGAGTGGAGCCGTTTGAAAGGGCTTATTATGGCCCTACGGGCCGAAGGCCACCTCCCGATCAGCTTGGATACTTTCCGTGCGGAGATCGCTCGAAGGGCCTTAGGCGAAGGGGTCGACATCATTAATGATATCTCGGGCGGGGCCGATGTCGACATGTTTCCCCTGATCGGAGAAACTGGAGTTCCCTACATTCTTATGCACATGCAGGGTACTCCTCAGAACATGCAAAACGATCCGAAGTACGACGATGTCGTAGGTGAGGTCAACCTATTCCTAGCTCAAAAAATCCAGGAACTGCATGAACTTGGTGCGCATGATATCATTGCCGATGTCGGTTTTGGGTTCGGCAAAACGGTGGAGCAGAACTACGCCTTGCTTCGTGAGTTGGAGCAGTTCAAGGCGCTCGGAGTTTCGCTACTCGTGGGAGTTAGCCGAAAAAGTATGATTAACCGAGTACTTGACATCCGGCCGCAGGCCGCACTAAACGGAACCAGTATACTTCACGCCCTTGCCCTTGAACGAGGGGCATCGATCCTAAGAGTTCACGATGTTCGCGAAGCGGTGGAGGCAGTGAAGTTGTTTGAAGTCCTACGGGCCGATTGATTATCTTAGCCGTCAAAGTACCTTCTGCGTGAGCTTTCTCGACTTCGGAATTCTCGACATCATAGACATCGTATTGGTTGCGATTTTGCTTTATCAGCTCTACCAGCTAGTAAAGGGGACGGTGGCCATTAACATCCTCATTGGTGTTACGGCCATCTACTTGCTTTGGAAGATCGTAGAAGCGCTTAAAATGGAACTTCTCGGTGAGATCCTGGGCCAATTCATCGGTGTGGGGGTTATTGCGCTCATCATCGTTTTTCAGCAAGAACTCAGAAAATTCCTGCTCATGATCGGAACCACGAGCTTTAGCAGCAGGCGTAACATCCTGAGACAAATTGCGAATTTCAACCGAGAGACCGAAGAGCACAACATAAATATCGATGCCATCGTGGAGGCCGCTAAGGATATGGCCTCCGAGAAAACGGGCGCACTTATGGTGATCACCAGAAATTCCGAATTGAATCAAATCTCCGATACCGGCGATCGTATCGAAGCAGAGCTTTCGAAACGATTGTTAGAGAGTATTTTCTCAAAACACAGCCCCCTGCACGACGGGGCTGTGATTATTCGAGATGATAAGATCATTGCGGCCCGTGCCGTACTTCCTTCCACAGAACGAAATAACGTTCCTCCTCATTTCGGTATGCGACATAGAGCCGCGCTAGGAGTGAGTGAACAAAGTGATGCCTTGGTGGTCATCGTTTCTGAAGAAACCGGTAAGATCAGCTATGCTGTGGCAGGCGACCTTCGGGTCAACCTGGAACCGATGGAACTCCAAAAGCAACTCGAGAAAGACTTGAGATAAAAAAAGGTGCTGTATTAAATCGCACGTTCACTTGCGATTTAATACATTTAAACTATAAAGACGTCTACTACTGACGATCTAGTGCA
>JAGWBA010000062.1 GCA_021296215.1 Flavobacteriales bacterium | reverse complement strand
CCACTACGCGAAATGGAAAATCAGCGATTACTATAAAACCTACAACAGCAAAAGAAAACACCGATCACTCAAAAGAAAAGCCCCGGACCGGGTCCGGAAACAAAACTATAAACCCACAAAAAATCAAGAAAATAAATTGTTAAACCCAAAACTCTGCTAAATTGATTGATAATTTCTGTCCAGTTTATAGGGGGTCAATACACTTTGCCTTTGCCATTAGTGGGTTTAGGATGGCATCGACCCGCAACTTCGATTGGTTTGGTGCGTACGTGGTCGGACTCGTAACGGCGATCGGGGGAGGAACAACGCGTGATCTTCTTTTAGGGGTGACTCCTTTTTGGATGGAAGGTCCGAGATACCTCATCATCACGTGGGTGGCTTTGCTCACCGTGATCCTGTTCAAGAAAGAGCTCTTTCGACTTGGCCGGACGCTGTTCGTTTTCGACACCCTCGGACTAGCCTTATTTACTGTTTCGGGGATCGGAAAAAGCTTGGAGCTTGGACTTCCGATGTGGCTTTGCATCATTATGGGCACCTTGCGGGATCCATGGGTGGAGTCGTTCGCGACCTTATCATTAGAGAGCTGCCTTTGCTCTTTAGGGAGGATGTATATGCCGTAGCCTGTGTTGCAGGTGGCTTCGTCTACTACATCTGTATGCAATTCCAAGGTTTAACGGGGTACCGCGAGCTGGCGGCGGCCTCGATGGTTATAATTCTCCGGCTTTTAGCAGTCCGCTTCAAATGGGAGTTGCCCAAATTACCCTCATTAGACGGCTGAAGTCCAAGTAGTGCTTAAGCCTAATCAATTCAGTTCCGCTATGGCTAGCTCATACCGATACAAAAGCTCAGCTTCCTGCGAGGTCAATTCAGAAAAAAGCAAAGTCAACATGACGATATTTCTTATGGTGGCTTCTTCGGTGTGCGTGCGCCGGTCAAACGTTAAGTCAGAAATTCGGTTTAAAGTCCTGTTGACCGACTCTTGTTGTCGATAAGCATCGTAGAGCTTCTTTGACGACTCAAAGGGAACCCGTGTGGCCAATCGCTCCTCTTTTGCTACGGTCCAAGCAATATCGTTCAACCCTTTTTGCATTACCCCTTGCGGCATTAACTTGAAATCGTTGAAATAAAAGCCGTTAAACAGCGAATCTTCGGCAAGCTCAACATAGAGCCGCTGAAGCGTGTCTAAAACGGACAAATGGTATTCATGCGCTTTGAAGGCGATGTCGTGGTTTTCGCGTAATTCGAATAAAATGTTATTCAGAATAACATCGGTAGCTCTGCGCTCATTGACATTGCTGCGCCACTCATTGGCAAAAAGAGCCAGTAAAACACTGAAAACGATAACCGCCGATTCTCCGAGAATCCCGCGAAATCGAGTACTTGATCCATTATTTGCCATGAATAGAGGGGGCTGGTGAAACGTAAATATATAAAGTACGAACAACAGGTTACGAGCCTTCAGCGAAATGAATATACATTGTACGTACAGGTTCTTGTGGTGTTTTGTACCTTAAGCCTCTAATCAGTCTATTCCACTCCTCTGATCAATTCCGCGGCTTGGTATATTCTCAAAAACATGTACCATGATCGCGAAGCGTTACTTTTTCGGAATTCTCTCTTTTCTATTTCTCGCCTTCACCTTTTCAGTAGAAGCACAGTCACTGCCGTTCGATTTTGAATCGACACCTACGGCCGCTGATTTCACGGACTTCGATGGCGGTGCGCTGACCATCGTGGCCAATCCGAGTACCGGTGGTTCCAATTCCAGTGCCACAGTGGCACAGATCGTTCGCACTGGAGGCCAGGTTTGGGGAGGTAGCAAGATCACTTTGAATAATCCGCTCGATTTTACCACGAACAGTACCATTAGCATGAAAGTGTACACCCACGCACCTGTTGGAACACTAGTTAAGCTGAAGCTCGAAGATTCCGGTGGGTCATTTACCGAGGTCGATGTATTGACAACGGATTCTAGTGAATGGCATACGCTCAGCTGGGACTTCACAGGAGCGCCTACACAATTCACGGATTTGGTCTTCATGTTCGATTTTGGAAACGTGGGCGACGGCTCTTTGACCTCAACCTTTCTGTTTGACGATGTAGAGCAAGTATTCAGTGGCACCCATATTGACTTACCGGTGGACTTTGAGGGGAATACCGTCAACTACACTATGTCGGATTTTGGAGGCAATATATCTCAAAGGGTACAAGACCCTACCAACGCGAGCAATATGGTCATTGAAGTGGTTAAGCCTGTGGGCGCAGCTACTTGGGCGGGCACCACCATTGGGACTCCGGCCGGATTCGCCACCGACATTCCACTCAGCATGACCGAGTCGTTCATGACCGTTCGCGTTTGGTCTCCGACCGCAGGGATCCCAATTCGCCTAAAAGTGGAAGATCACAGTGACCCTACCCACACCTGCGAGACGGAAGTCAACACCACCGTAGCCGGTGCTTGGGAAACCTTGGTTTTCGATTTTACCAATCAGGCTCCGGGTACGGAGCTATTGAGTGTAGGATTGGCGCAAGGCTGGACCTACAACATGGCCTCGATCTTTTTCAACTTCGATACGGATGGGGCTACGGCCGGAGAAACGACCTATTATTTCGACGATGTAGCATTTGGAAATAACGGTATCGGAATCTCGGAGAATGAGTTGGCAGGAGTCCGCGTATATCCGAATCCGGCCGTAGGCCGATGGACCATTACGTCAGAACACGAGCTACGGTCGGTTGAGTTATACGACATGCAAGGGCGCAGACTGACCGCAATCAATGGGCATTCGTCATCGGTTGCCGTCGACGCTTCGGCCCTGGCACCGGGTGCGTACGTGTTGCACGTTCAAAGTGCGGGAGGTTCAAAACGAGTGACCGTACTGAAGCAATAGCCTTTCGCACAGCTAGTACTTTAACTTTTACGAGGTGCTCGTGCGTCGGTCGAATCTGTTTACTTGGTTCTGTGCCTACGGCACGAAGCATTTGTTTCGCAGCCACACTCACCACTGCGGTCGGCGGCCTATTCTTGTTCCGTCTTACACGTGCTTAATCCAAACGGCATGTACAGCGGACAGGTACGCACCAAGCTGGTTAGGATAAAGACCACGGCCAAGATGTACAGAATGGTAGCCACGATACCGGTTACGGTTCCGGAATACGCCAAATAGATCATTACTGCGGCCAAGATTAAGCGAATTACGCGATCGGCAGAACCCATGTTCTTTTTCATAGCAAGCGAGAATTAAAGGTAAGTTTCAATGACCCAAGCTATGCCGGCCACGAACCCGATACACAGAAGACAAACTCCGATCGGCTTGATCACCTTGGATTTCATATTACCAAGTTAGCGAAAATCACCGCTCGCAGCGTGTGGCTTCACTTTAAATAAGACTCCAAATCACTCTTCGGCACCTCAATGATGATGGCCCCTGCAGCGTAGGCGGCAATTTCATATGGGTTGTAGTAAAAGCGAATACCCTTGGGCTCAAGTGAAAAATTCTCGGTCAGCGGAATACTCTCTACGCTCAAAATGCCATCGGTCGTCAATGAAGCATCAGGTGCCAAACCTTCCTGCTCGCGGTAATGGAAGTCGACCAGAGCTTGCACCGGTTCGCGAGCTCCCGGCTTAATGATGTCATCGAGCAATAGGGTATCTCCGGTTTGCACGTCGAAGTTGTAATAGTGCGTTTCGTGTCGTCCGTGGGCACCTCCACTGTAGTCGCTATAGTCGCGCTCCAAAGTCAGCACTTCGTCGTCGAAACGGCGAATAGTACGCGACTCCTTGTGGGTCCAAGGCACGGTATAACCGAGTTCGGCCTGCATTTGCTTGTACTGATCTACGTAGCAGGTAATTTGCTCTTGCCAAGTGCGATCCGTGGTGCGCGCCTGAGCCCAGAGCTTGGAATCGATAAGTCGGTTGAGGTCGTCCGATAAGTCGGGACCATAAAAATGCGGAAACTCGATCTCGATGCGCACATAACCCCGGTTTCCGTCTTCCACGATGAACTCGAGAATGGTATCGATCATTTGGTATCCGAGGGCTTCAACATGGGCCGAATCGACCTCTTGGGATGAACCCTCCTTGGGCTCGGCCGGGTCGCAAGCCGCCAATAGCCATCTGCCCGCGAGGGCGAAAAAAAACAATAAATTCTTTATCGTACTTTGGCTTTACGGATGATGCGGGCGAAAATATTCGGGAAGAATCGCTTGACGTAGATCCCGAGTTTTTCGCGGCCACCGATGTAAACTTCGTTTCGCCCTTGCTCCATGGCCTTCACCATGAGCGACGCGCATTGTTCGGGGGACATGCCGTTGGCTTGCGCATCTTCCATTTCGCCCAGCTTTTCGCCGGAACCGGTCACGGCGTTCACCGAGATCTGCGTGCGAATGAATCCGGGGCAAAAGATGGTCACTTTGAGTCCTTGATCGTGCAGCTCGGCCCTTAAACTATCGTAAAATCCGTGCAGAGCATGCTTGGCCGCCGCGTAGGCCGATCGGTACGGACTCCCGAATTTTCCGACGAGGCTCGACGTAACGCCGATGTGTCCGCCCCCGTTTTCGAGCATGCTCGGCAATACGGCTTTGGTCAGCACCACGGTACCGAAAAAATCGATCTCCATTACGCGGCGATCCACTTCGAGGGGTGTATTGAGGGCCAGATCACGCTGGCTGATTCCTCCATTGTTCAGGAGAGCATCGACCTGTCCATAATGCTCTAAAACCGCATCGGCCGCCGGCTGCAGCGTGGTGCCATCAGCCAAATCAAGCGTTTGTACCAGCACATCGGACGCACCCTTGTCCTTGGCCCTTAAGGCCACGGCCTCCAATTGATCCTTTCTACGGGCCGATAAAACCAACTTGGCCCCCTGGCCCGCGAATTCGTACGCCAGCGCCTCGCCGATCCCCGACGTAGCCCCGGTGATCCAAACCACCTTTTCTTTAAAACTCATGTTTACGAAAATACCAAAATGCATGAAGCCTAATCCCCGTCGTATGTGTTACTTTTGCTAATTATGAAGCAAATGAAGCGTTTTTTGGTTTTCGGCCTCGCGGCCGGATGTGCTGTGAGCGTCACTGCTCAAGACTGCGGAAAGATCAACAAAAAGACCCTGGTGAACTTCGAAGAGCGGGTCCAATATCTGGCCTCCGACGCCTTGGAAGGCCGTGAAGCCGGCACCGATGGCGAAGCTGCGGCACGCGATTACATCGTTCAACAGATGACCGAAATAGGTCTGGAGCCCCGAGGTACGGAAGGATTTTTACAGGCATTCGACTTTCAGCGCCCCGTTGAGGTGGATCCCATTTCAACCTTCATGAAATGGAAAGGGTCTAGTCGCCAACTCAACAAAGACTTTTACCCGGTCAAATACAGTGCCGAAGCTACCGCCGTGGGCGAAGCCGCTCGCGTAGGCTATGGTATCGTTGCACCTGAACTCGGTTATTCCGATTACCGCGACTCCACCATAGATTACAGCGGAAAAGTGTTCTTTATGGACATCGGATCGCCCGATGGAACGCACCCACATTCAAAGTTTAAAGCGCATCACGACCTGCATACGCGACTCGAAAATGCCGTGGACATGGCAGCTACTGCCGTAGTGCTGTACAATACGGACGATACTGCCGAAAATCCGGAATCGTTGTTCAAAAACATCCTTTCAGTTGGCATTCCGGTCATGTTTTGGACCACCTACGACAACAACGACGTGCCCAAGGGTGAAGTGCATATCTCGGTTAAAATGAGCGAAGTCTCCGATACGGGGTATAATGTTGTTGGATACTTGGAGCGCGGCTCCCATAAGACCATCGTTATTGGAGCTCATTACGATCACCTCGGTTACGGTGGGGAGGGTTCGCGCTACACCGGACACAAGCCCATGATCCACAATGGGGCCGACGATAATGCGAGCGGAACGGCCGGAATCTTGGAACTGGCGGCTTACTACGCCAAAAAAGGCAAGAAGTACGACGGAAACAATATTCTTTTCATTGCCTTCAGTGCTGAGGAAAAGGGACTTTTGGGATCCAAGTACTTCGTGGATAACCCGACGATCTCATTGAGTGCCGTGAACTACATGATCAACTACGACATGATCGGTTCACTGGATGTCAACGACGGCTTCGTGATCAACGGCGTTGGAACAAGTTCGGAATGGAAAAAAGCCCTGGAGGCGGTCGATTGCGACCTTAAATACACGACCACGGAAAGCGGCATTGGGCCGAGCGACCATACGAGCTTTTACTTGAAGGATATTCCGAGCATTCACTTCTTTACCGGAGCAACCGAGCACTACCACAAACCGAGTGACGATCCGGCCACATTGAACATGGCCGGTGCCGTTCGTATCGTGGAGTTCACCAAGGCGCTGATCAACGACCTGGACGATGTCCCGGCCCTGGCCTTTCAAGAGACCAAGCAAGAAGAAAGCATGCGTGTTCCCAAGTTCAAGGTAACCCTCGGAGTAATGCCCGATTACGCTTTTGAAGGACCGGGAATGAAGATCGACGGAATCATCCCCGACAGGCCCGCACAAGGTGCCGGTTTGCATTCAGGCGATATTATTTTGCGAATTGGGGACATGAACGTCACCGATATGCAAGGTTATATGAGAGCATTAGCAGCCTTCGAAAAAGGAGATGTCGTTGAGGTGAGGTTCAAACGAAACGGAAAAGAAGGAACCACCCAACTCACTTTTTAATGGAGGAAAAACCAAAAGTGGCCATGATCGGCGGAGGTAGTTGGGCTACCGCACTGGTCAAGATACTCACTGAAAACAACGAGCGCGTTGGTTGGTGGATGCGCAATGAGGAGGCCATTGAGCACGTGCATCTTCACGGACACAACCCCAACTACTTGAGCTCGGTGTTCTTTGACCCGCTTCGGCTCGACCTATCTACCGACTTGAACCAAATCGTTCGCAACCACGATATTCTCGTCTTCGCGGTTCCATCGGCTTTCTTAAAGAAAGGTCTGGAACCTTTGACCGAGCCACTGTCCGACAAAATGGTAGTCTCAGCGATCAAGGGAATCGTACCCGACGAAAACCAGATCGTCGGTGAATACTTGCACAACCGATACGATATCTCCTACAACATCATCGCCGTGGTCACGGGTCCTTGTCATGCAGAGGAAGTCGCCCTGGAACGCCTCAGCTACCTCACTGCTGCATCCGAAAATAAAGACTTGGCCAAGCTCATCAAAAAAAACCTGCAGTGCGACTACATCAAGGTTACTACGTCTGATGATATCATTGGGTCCGAGTATGCCGCGGTGATGAAGAACATCATTGCCATCGCGGCCGGAATCTGCCATGCGTTGGGGTACGGCGATAATTTCCAGGCCGTGCTGGTAGTGAACGCGATCAAAGAAATGAAGCACTTCATCAAGAACGTATATCCAAACAAAAGAGATATCACCGACAGTGCCTATTTGGGCGATCTATTGGTGACCGCCTACTCTCAATTCTCACGAAACCGGACCTTCGGAAACATGATCGGTAAAGGCTACAGTGTACGCTCGGCCATGCTCGAAATGAACATGGTGGCCGAAGGGTATTACGCCGTTGACTGTATCAAGAAAATGGGGAAACTACACGACGTCAGCATGCCCATCTGCAACATGGTCTACAAGGTAGTTTACGAGGGTAAATCGCCCCGCAAGCAAGTCGCGAAGCTAGCCGACAAAATGAAATAACGCCGAAGGCGAGTTCTTAGTTCTTAGTTAGGCTGTTGGCCAAACCACGTGAATTCGGCTTCGCCCGAGTCCATTTCTACGGCGTCAATGTCCCTTACCTTACGCGCAGTGCCGATGTACTCGCGAAGCAAATATACCCGCGAAAGCGGATGTCCTCTCAAATAAAATGTCCTCATCTATTGCGAATGTTTTTCGGCATTGCATGCTAACCCGTAGCGAAGAAGTAGCTTTTGAGAAAGCGAAACCCGCTGTTCGAGTCTGCCGCGCAGACGAGTTTGGGTTGAGCCAAAAAAGCTGCGCTGCTTCGCAAGGGAGGCATGCCAGCCTGGATTTTTGCGGTACTTTTTATCAAGAAAAAGTAGCGGGGATTGTTTTTGATCAAGCCTTTATGAACGAATACCTTGTTATAAAAGAAATGGGCTAAGCCTTTGACTTAAGCAAGAAAGAACGTCGATCAAAATCAAGAACCCCCTGGTCGCGCAGTTCATTCAATAAAGTCGTTACGGTCTGTCTCGATGTGCCGATCAAATTCGCAATGTTTTTGTGGGTAAAGTAATGAGTTACTTTAATGGCTCCATTATCTTGTTTCACGCCCTTTTCATCGGCCAGTTCCTGTATAAAATCCTCGAGCCGTGCCCGCACATCCTTGAACACGAGGTTATCGATCCGGCGCTCCAACTTCTTCATCTTGATTCCGATCATCTTGTAGATCCGCAAGGTAAACTCTTGGTTGTCCTTCATCAGGTCCTGCATCATCTCGATGTTCACCGGACATAGCGTGGTTCCTTCTTCGACCACCTGTGCTACTTCGGTCCTCCGCGTTTCGCCCAACAAGGCCATTTCGCCGAAGATCTCGCCCCGCTCCAACACGCCCTTTACCACCTCTTCACCGTCTTCGGTATACTGTACAATCTTCACACGCCCGCTCGCTACTAGGTAAATGGTATCGGCCGCATCGTCGTTGAAGTATACCTGTTCGTTCTTATCGTACACGCGAAAATGCCGCGCGTCATTCTGAAATTCCGCGAACTTATGCGGACACAGAATATCGAATAGGTTGACGTTCTCGAAATACCAAATACTACCCATGCTTCTAAAATAGTGCTTAGTTTTGAGTTTGTGGAAAAAGCCTCATGACATAAGTAAAGAGCTAATGGTTATACGAGTAAAACATTGCAAACCTTCATGGTCCATGGTTCATTGCCTTTGACCATTTCTATTTACCTTTCAAACAAACACACGACCATGTCCGACCAGAAGAAATTTACCTCTTATTCCCGCCCCTACGTTTCTCCCGATGATATGGTCCTACGGACCGAAGCGTTCCTTCAGCACATGGATCAACGCCGTTCTTTGCGCATGTTCTCCGACGCTCCTGTTCCTGTGGAGGTCATCGAAAATTTGATCAAAACGGCCTCGACGGCGCCCAGCGGAGCCCACAAACAACCGTGGACCTTCGTTGCGATTCAGGACCCTGGGATCAAAGCGAAGATCCGAGAGGCGGCCGAACGCGAAGAGTACGAAAGCTACCACGGCCGCATGTCGGAAGAGTGGCTGAACGACCTTAAAAAATTCGACACCGACTGGAACAAGCCGTTCTTAGAAACAGCTCCTTGGCTCATCGCGGTCTTTAAGCAGAGCTACCGGCTCCTCGAAGACGGATCGCGCGGTCTGCATTACTACGTCAATGAGAGTGTCGGCCTCGCGGCCGGATTCCTACTTGCGGCCATACACAACGCCGGTCTCGTGGCACTCACCCACACACCATCACCCATGAACTTCCTGCAAGAGATTCTCGATCGACCCGGAAACGAAAAGCCTTTCTTACTCATCCCCGTGGGTTACCCAGCTGATGATGCGGTCGTTCCGAAATTGACCCGGAAGGGACTACAAGAAGTCTCTGTTTTTATTTGACCACTCCCTGAATCCTTAAGGAGGCCTTTGCCCGTAGGCCTTAAGCCATGGACTGTAGGCCTGTAGACTATCGTCCTTAGAGTGAATATTGACTAGTTAAATGTGAATTCGCGCTTCACGCCAGTGAATCTCAAAAGGGTTTGAACCCCATTTAATATTTTGGGTAGCGTGAATGGACTGAAGTGGCCAATAAACCTACACCTAAAACCTCTTTCAATGTTGCCAAACCTGAGTTGCGTAGTAAACGAACTCGCTCGGTGCGCGAATTGACTCGCGTTGCGAATATACTCCGGCGAAGCCGGAGTATTCTTGGCCTCCGGCCAATCACCATAGCTCCTATGGAGCTATGGATATCTCCTCATCTCCTTCCTCATACGGCAAATAGGTCATGATGAACTGCAACATCTCATCCGTGGTGCGCATGGAGGTCTTGGTCAGTGCATCGATCTCGCGGGGCGGATGAAAAGGATTCTCCGGGTTGTTCTCCGTGTTGTCGAATGTGGCGTAGACGTGGATCACCGAGCCTTTCGGGATCTTTTGCATTTTCTCGAAGGTGTAGAAATACTGCCAGTGAAAATCCCACTCGGGAATCTTGATCAAGGGAATGGTATCGCCGCCGGGCTTTAAGGCAAAAGCCCAGAAGTCGATCCCCAACAAGTGCATATGCGGGTTTATGGTCAGTAACGATATATCGCCATCGGCCTCTGCCTTGGTATGAAAGGTCATGACCGTATCGGGCGGAATTATAAAATCGGGAGTAATACGACTGATACCAAAGGTGCCCATCTGGATCTCCAACGTGGGGCGCGTAGGCGGCTCGTCCATAAAGAAGATATTGATGCGGCTGCTATCCCACTGATCGTTCGGAATAGGCGCATAATGCATATCGTGGATCATGAAAGCGCCCTTCTTACTCATCTTGAATCCGCCAATGCCATCGGGGTATTCCTGTGCAATGACTCCGGGCAAATAATTCACGATGAGCGGATCCAACACAGGGAAACTGCCGTCGTCGTTCGGTATGTCCATGATCCTGTAGATCTCCTCGTCGGTGAAAAGTTCTGCGTCTACTACGTTCTTACCGCCAAAAACATTCCGTTTTTTATCGTCCTCGTACAAGATCAAATGACCGTTCATGTGGTGTACGAGTTGATTGGGCCCCGGAATGAATTCGGCCACGCGCACATAGCGTTCCTCGTCCATTTCGTACGGCACCTTCATGATGAGAAACTCATCGCGATTGACGCCGGGGACCAAGTAAGGTTCTACTTCCAGCACCAAGTCCGGTTCACCGAGCTGGCTGCCATTGGGGTAGTTCGGCACTTCGGGTTCAAGATTCATGTTTCCCTTTGGAACACCGCCTTCGTGCCATCGGCGAATGAGGTCGATCTCTTCGTCGGTGAGCACTTTTTGCCTTAAAAAGCTGCGGTACTTATGATCCGCTGGCCAAGGTGGCATGTAACGGGTTCCGGTATGAGCCACCATTTTTGACCGCTTGGCAACGTCTTTATAATTCGTAAGTAAGAAAGGTCCGGGCTGACCATCGCGGTGGCATGGAACGCAGTTCTCGAATACAATGGGAGCGATGTCCTCGGCCCAGGTGGGCACGGTGTCGGCCGCCCCGGAATCGGCCTCATCGGACGCGGGAGACGCGCATCCGCCCGCGAGGGCGAAAAGCAAAATAAAAAGGGGAAGAGCGATTTTTCGGATCAGCTCAACCATCCGAGGGCCACGACGAACCATAGCACCTGTTTTTTGGACATTTTTTTCATGCTATTCAATAAAACACCCAACCGGTTCGGTTTGTGCGAGGCGCACGTTTTCGCCGGCGGATATGTCGTTCAAAGCGTCTTTGAGGTAGAATTCGGTCACGACTTGGCGGTGATGCCCAAGCGACACGGCCCAGTTGTCGATCTTGCCCGTATATAGCACGTTGGATTTGTTATCGACAACGTAAACCTCGGGGGTGATGGTCGCCTTGAAATACTGCACCAGGCGGAAGTTCGGGTCCATGATCACAGTGAGGTCCAAGTCGTATTCGTGGAGGTAATCGAGCACATCTTGATTCGTGTAATCGCTCCCCGATACCACTCCGATAAAGTCGGTTGAGTCGTTTCCGAATTGCTCTTCGATCTCGCGAATGTCCTTAGCGTAGTTGACGCACAATGGGCATACCGGAGAAATAAAATAAAACACGTTGGTATGATTCTTCTTGAGCGAACGCATCGCGAGCTTTTCGCCGGATACGGTATTGAACCTACCTTGATACAAACCTTTTGGCCGTACCCCTCTAGCGCAGGCCAGGGCAAATAAAACTATAAGTATGATCGTCCACGTCTTCTTCATCTGTCTTCACTTATCATTTCGTAGAATCGAACTTCGATTGTTCCGTCGGTTGTGATATACGCGCGGTACATTCCGACCGTATTAAACACCATGGCCGCATTTCCGTCGGCGTCCAAGGCTATGAGTCCGCCCGGGGCATTCATACTCCCGAGCTCGTCGATCACGGCCTTTGTCGCATCGGCCACGGTTTGCTCGTTGAACATCATCCGCGCATGCACACTGTGGGCCGCTGCTACGCGAATAAAGTACTCGCCATGACCGGTACAGCTTACTCCGCACGTGCGGTTATCGGCATAGGTGCCTGCGCCAATGACAGGCGAGTCGCCGATGCGCGCCCACCGCTTATTCGTCATTCCACCCGTGCTGGTTCCGGCGGAGATATTGCCCTCCCGATCAACCGCCACGGCGCCTACCGTTCCCATTTTAGCATCGACAGGTGTCTCCACAGCACCGTTCTTCTTTTCCTCGTCCAGCACTCTCTGCAAGGATTTGTAGCGGTCTTCGGTATAGAACCAGCTCGAATCGGCCATTTCAAGGCCTTGCCGCTCAGCGAACGCCTCAGCCCCCTCTCGCGAAAGCAACACATGAGGCGACGACTCCATCACCGCACGGGCGGCCTCAATGGGGTTCTTTACAGTACTAACACCCGCTACGGCACCGGCGTTGAGATCCTTGCCCGACATGATCGAGGCGTCGAGTTCATTGTGCCCTTCATGGGTAAAAACCGCACCGCGGCCGGCATTGAACTCCGGAGAATCTTCTAGTATTTTAATAGCTGCAACGACCATATCCAAACTCGAGCCGTCTTTTTTCCACATTGCATACGAGGCATTGAGTGCTTCTTTGAGGTCGGCCGTGATCTTCTGCTGCCTTTCGGGAGTCATGTACTCAGGCAAAATCGTCCCAGCCCCTCCATGGAGTACCATCACTACGTTGCTCGCTGTTTCCTGCGCCTTCAACGGCGCGATGAACATCGCCGCGATCCATACCAGTATGAAGGTGGTTTTCTTCATGGGTGCTAAGATACGAGAGTTTCTAGTTACTCTGATTATCAGCTGCTTGATGGAAGTGATCCCACACTTTTATGGCCTTGGACAACCCCACGATATTCTCGAGCCGGTCCTTACTCGCTTCTTTGATCCGTTTCACCGACTTAAATGCTTTTAACAAATCACGAGCCGTTGACTCCCCAATTCCCTGGATCGCCTCGAGCTCCGTATTGAAACTGCTTTTGCTCCGTCGGTTGCGGTGATGCGTGATCCCAAAGCGATGGGCTTCGTTCCGCAATTGCTGAATGATCTTAAGCGTTTCGGAGCACTTATCGAGATATAGCGGAACGGGGTCATCGGGGTAAAAGAGCTCTTCGAGCCTTTTGGCGATTCCCACAATAGCGATCGTGCCGCGAAGATTCAGCTTCTCCAGACTTTTGAGCGCTGCATTCAATTGCCCTTTTCCACCATCGATCACGATTAGTTGCGGGAGCGGTTGTTCCTCGTCGAGCAGGCGCTTGTAACGCCGGTAAACTACCTCCTCCATAGAAGCAAAATCATCGGGGCCTTCAACGGTCTTGATATTGAAGTGGCGGTAGTCCTTTTTACTCGGTTTGCCGTTCTTGAAGACCACACATGCCGCCACCGGATTCGTTCCTTGGATATTCGAGTTATCGAAGCACTCGATGTGGCGGGGTTCTTCACTTAAACGCAAGTCGGTCTTCATTTGGGCCATGATGCGCTTGGTATGGCGCTCGGGATCCACGATCTGTATTTGCTTCAACCTCTCTTGCCTGTACTGCTTGGCATTGCGGATCGATAGGTCCACCAAAGCCTTCTTATCGCCCCTCAGGGGCTTATGAAACTTCACCCCCTCAATGTCCAATTCCAGATGGTGTGACACATATACCTCGCGCGCATGATCGGTGTAGGTTTGCCGCAGTTCAAACAGCCCGAGTGTGAGTAGCTCCTCGTCGGACTCGTCGAGCTTCTTCTTTAATTCCAGGGTGTGCGATTGGATCACCGCCCCATCGACCACCCGTAAGTAGTTTAGGTATGCGTTCCGGATATCCGATATAAGACTATATACGTCCACGTCTTTGATCCTTGGACTGACCACGGTAGACTTGGCCTGGTAGCGATTCAAAAGGCCTATGCGCTCCTTTGTACGCTGCGCTGCTTCGAACTTGAGGTTCGCAGCCTGTTCTTCCATGTCGCGCTGTAGACCCCGTCGGACTTCCGAGACATTCCCTCTAATGATCTCGCTAACCTTTTGAATACAGATATCGTACTCCGTTTCGGTCTGATAGCCTTCACAAGGGCCCAAGCAATTGCCAATATGATATTCCAAACATACCTTGAATTTTCCGGCCGCAATATTCTCTTCGGTCAAGGCATAGTTGCAGGTGCGCAAAGGGTAAATGCCCTTGATCAGCTCCAGCACATTCTTCATGATCCGACCCGAAGCATAGGGACCGAAGTACTCGGATCCATCACGAATGACATTGCGGGTCGAAAACACCCTTGGGAAAGGTTCCTTTTTGATACATATCCACGGGTAAGTTTTGTCATCTTTCAACATGACATTGTACCTCGGTTGGTGTTCTTTGATCAAATTATTCTCGAGCAACAGGGCATCGACCTCGGTTTCGACTACGATAAACTCAATCCTACGAATCTTCTTGACCAAGACCTTTAAGCGGCCCGATTCCTGAGTTTTGTTAAAATAAGAGTTCACCCTTTTCCTCAGGTTTTTGGCTTTTCCCACGTATAGCAGCCTTTCGTCCTCGTCGAAATACTGATATACCCCGGGGCGCTGCGGAATGGTCTTCAACTGTGTTTCAACATGCTCTTTGGCCATACTCAAATATAGAGAATGAAAAAAGGCGCTGTATTAAATCGCACGTTCACTTGCGATTTAATACATTTAAACTATAAAGACGTCTACTACTGACGATCTAGTGCA
>JAGWBA010000061.1 GCA_021296215.1 Flavobacteriales bacterium | reverse complement strand
TAAACGCTATGTTTACCTTTTTCAAAGTCGGATACAATGGCCTTCTTGAATGACTCACTGTAAACACGTCCCTTTTTGAACTTCCTTAAATTCGCTTTCACGATACATGTTGATTTTTGGTCAACCTATATCAGGGACGAACAAAAGGCTAATGGCTAAAGGCTAAAGGCAATCTTCGATTTTGGCACTCGTTTTGTATTAGTACCTGTATGAAGAAACTACTCCTCATATTACTCATCGTGCCGCTAGGCTCTAAACTGCAGAACACGCCGCCGCCGGCGTTTGAGCCCGAGCGTGAAGTGCGGGTCGATGCCGCCGGAATGCGCGTGATGCACAATGAGGCTTTTGAGATAGGGGAGTACCTTAAATACCGCATACATTACGGTTTAGTGAACGCGGGAATCGCGGAGCTGAGGGTGTTGAATGAGACCTGCGTTCACGGCCTGCCGGTGTATCACATCGTGGGTACGGGCGGGTCCGTAGGTATGTTCAACCTCTTTTACAAGGTCGACGATCGGTACGAAACCTACCTCGATCGATCCGCGCTGGTGCCGTGGAAATTCGTGCGCGACGTGAGCGAGGGCGGATTCGAGATCAACCGCGAGATCGATTTCGACCACTTCATCGATACCGCTTATAGCAGCAACGGCAAAAGCTATGCTGTGCCCGATAACGTGCAGGACTTACTCTCGGCCTTCTACTACAGCCGCACCTTCGATGTTGAGGACATCAAAGTGGGCGACGAGCTCGAGATCACGACTTTCCTCGACCACGAGGTGTTTCCTCTGCGATTGCGCTACTTGGGCGACGATGAGATCAAGACCAAGTTCGGCCATATCACTTGTATGAAGTTTCAGCCGATCGTTCAGGTCGGTCGGGTTTTTCGCGAAGCCGAGGGCATGTACCTCTGGGCTACGAAGGACAAAAACCACGTGCCTGTGCGCCTGCAAAGCGAGTTGTTGTTCGGTTCCATCAAGATGGACTTGATCGACTACGACAACGTGCGCTCACCGCTGCAATTCCACTGATTCCGAACTTATTAACGGCCAACCGTGCAAAAAGACCCCCACGGTTAAAACACGGCTAACGAAATCCCGTTATTTTTGCGCTATGATCGGTGCAAAACAGCTATTCGGGACCTTGGCTTCGGCCCTCTTTGTTCTATCATCATGCTCTTCGCCTCGCGGCGAGAAGGACGACACCGACGGATATTTGGCTGATTCGGCCTCCGTAGAAGTTCGCGAAGAATTCGGCATTCCGATCGATCAATACGTCATTGTAGAAGACGAAATCAAGAACGGTCAAAACCTCAGCGAGTTGCTGTTACCTTATGGGGTCGACTACGTCACCATCGATCGCATATCGCGGACTCCGCGTGAGATCTTCGATAGCCGCCGCATCCAGGCGGGCAAAAAATACAAGGTGTTCTGCACCGAAGACAGCTTACTTCGAGCGCAGTGCTTCGTTTACCAACCCACTCCGGCCGATTATATCGTGGTCGATCTGCGCGATTCATTGAACGTGTACCGCGGCCAAAAGGAGATCGAAATCCGCGAAAAACGAGCTGCCGGGGTGATCGAAAGTTCGCTCTGGAATGCCATGGTCGATAACCATATGAGTCCGGCCTTGGTGATGGAACTGAGTACTGTTTATGCCTGGACCATCGACTTCTTCCGAATTCAAAAGGGCGATAAGTTCAAGGTGATCTACGAAGAAAAATACGTCGATGGTGAGTTCCTCGGTGTGGGTCGCGTAAAGGCCGTGGAATTCGTTCACATGGACGAGGAGTATCCGGCCTATTACTTTGAGGAAGAAGAGGGCTTTGGCGATTACTTCGACGACGGTGGCGATAACCTGCGCCGCGTATTCTTGATGGCGCCGGTGGAGTACAGCCGCATCAGCAGCCGATATACCAAGCGCCGTTTTCACCCGGTGCAAAAGCGCTGGAAAGCGCATTTAGGAACCGACTATGCTGCGCCGCACGGCACACCGATCTATTCAACGGCCGACGGTGTGGTCACGCACCGAGCTTATACACGAGGAAATGGGAATTACGTCAAGATCCGCCATAACAGTACTTATACGACTCAGTATTTGCACATGAGTAAGTTCGCTTCGAACGTGAAGGTCGGAACGCGGGTTCGACAAGGGCAAACCATTGGTTACGTAGGGTCCACTGGACTGGCGACGGGTCCGCACGTGTGTTATCGCTTTTGGAAGAACGGAGTTCAAGTAAATGCCTTCAATGAAGACCTCCCGCCCTCAGAGCCGATCAAAGATGAGAATCGCCCCGCCTTTGAGAAAGTGCGGGATGAGCGAAAAAAACAACTCCGGAATATTGAATATCCCGGAGTTGTTGAACTTGCTTCTACCGACGCAAAGCAGGTAGCTCAGTCTAGTCTGCAATAACGATCGAAGTTACCTTTTCGCCGTTTTCACCTCGGAGTACCAATTGATAGTTTCCGGCCGCTAGCGCCGAAACGTCGAATTTCAGTTTGTTTTGACCGGGGACGCCTAGGTACGATTCGCTAAGTGCGATCTGCCCGGAGTTACTGATCAGCAATACCTCAAAATCTTCACTTTTTTGGGCATTCCACTGAATGGTGAGCGCATCGCTTGTCGGTTGCGGAAATGAGCGGAAGTCGAACATCTGAAGGGCTTCCCATGAAACATCGTCCACCACGTATTCCGCATCGAGGACTACGGTAGGGTTATTGGGATCGTAGCCGTTTAGCGTGTCCGTTGCGTTGTTACCCGGATCGAGCCAATCGCGCAATCGGCTCGATGCGCTGGCCCCGTCCCAACTAACGTCGAAGCGACCGTAGTAGTCGTCGATGTTGTTGGAGCAGCTGGCTGTTCCTCCGTAGAGTTGACCGATAATGCGGTGGTTTTGATCGAAGAGGGGAGAGCCTGAGCTACCGCCTTCAGTGGTTCCATCTTCCCAGTCGAGGATATGCCAGCATTGGGCTCCGCCCCAGGTCGCTTGGGCTGCCGGATCATCGTCGAAGCTGATTTTCTTGATGTCGCCGCTCGGATGGTGAATGGCAACTTGCTCGGTCGGGAAGTTTCCGCTCTTGTCCCAACCGGCATAGTATACGTTGTATGAAGCCGGAGGCATGCTTGAAAGCTCGAGCAGTGCGAAGTTGGATCCCCCATTACTTGCGCGCAGTACCGCTCCTGAAACGGTTTGCATATTGGTCGGATTCGCATTCGTGCACGTGGGGGCTTCCCAATTGAAGCGGAATACCCAGTTCGCTATGTTTCCGCCGAGACAGTGGTCTGCGGTAAGAAAATACGGAGTACCGTCATTGGCCGTATTATTGACCATGGCTCCATTGCATAAGCCGCCGCCACCTACGAGAATAATGGCGACCGATCGTTTTTGAACCGACCATGGCACACCTACAGGGCAATTGACGTTGTTGTTACAGGCTCCGGAGTCACCGTATCCTTTGAATTTATCGAGTCCTCATATACCCATAGGTAATGCGCCCTACTCGGAGTCCTTGAATTCCCGTGGCCGGACCGGGGTAGAAGTATTCTACGATGAGGGAATCGCCTTCAACGATGTCGATGGCGAGCTCCCCATGAGCCTTGTTGTTCCCATGAGTAAACGCTCCGCGCACAATTTTTTGATCGGGTGTGTACAGAAAAACTCTTGCACCAACGGGCAGATCGTATTCGCTGAACAACAGGTTGATAGATGTAGCTCCTTGGGCAGAGATACCCAAACGCCAAACGGATCCGCCCGCGACTTGGGTGATGGTTCCGCTGTTATAGGGACCGTGATCCACAGTATTATTTATACCGAATCTCCAAGGCTGAGCCTTGTTGAGATCGTTCACGGCATCCTCTGTCGCAAGTTGATTCAGATCGGGAGGCGGAATGCTCACGTAATTGACCGAGCCCCATTTTGGGCCATGTGCAATGGGAGAACCTGAATGGGCTATTTGAGCCCATCCCATGGATGACAAAAGCATTACTGCTCCGAGTAAGAGGGAACGCATAAGCGTGTAGTTTGGTTAACGTTCCCTAAAACTATGAGATTAAGTTGTTCAGCTTTCGCTCCAATCGAGCAGCTCGTCCATTGTATTTCGGCTCACTGAATGATAATTCGGTCGGGCCTTGGTGTAAATCGCGCGAGCCCGCTCCTTAGAGGGATCGGCTTCGATGAGTGCTTTATACGTAGGCGTTAGGAATTTTCGGCGACCTACTTCGATCAAGAACCGCTCGACTCGCTCGTCGGCGGCAGCGTAGTTATTCGGAATGGTCTTTTGGAACCAAGCGGCGAGGATCTCGTTGTTTCCGGAAGCGGTAAACCCGAAGGTGCTGTCGAGGTCGGCCAATTGTTCTTGGTTCATTTTAGCCGGAAGGTTGCGAATGAATCGCAGCCATTCATGCGTGGTCCAGCCGTCGGTACCTAACGTTTCGGCGCGGGTGCCATAGGTGAAAGCATCGATTTGGGCATCCACGGCCTCGAAGTTGGCCGATACGTATTCAGGCGCATTATCGGGCAGTCCCGGACCGTAGATCCAGTCTTCGATCCGCACTTCGTTGCGGAGTTCTTCTGTGGTCAATAGTTCGCTATTCACCTCTTCGATGAATCGCTCGGTATCCATCACCTGGAATTTGTGGCGTTCGAAGTACGACTTCAAGAATTCGTCGAAGGCTTCGCGGCCAACGGCGTTTTCGATGGTCTTGAGCAGGAAGTTTCCTTTTTCGTAGGCGATGTCGCTCATTCCCTCGTCCGGATCGCGACCGGCCAGGTCGAGTTTGAGGTGCGAATCTTTGCTGGTGCCCATTTCTTCGACCGTTCCTTCGAGATCCTGACGGCCCAAAGAGATCAACATTTCGGCGTAGTCGCGGCCGCGAACGGCTTCCATGATGCGCTGCTCAAAGTATACCGTAAATCCTTCGTTCAGCCAGAAGTCGTTCCAAGTGGCATTGGTAACGAGGTTTCCGCTCCAGCTGTGTGCAAGTTCGTGCGCAATAAGTGCGGTAAGGCTGCGGTCTCCGGCCAAAATAGTAGGTGTGGCAAAGGTGAGGCGCGGGTTCTCCATTCCACCAAAGGGGAACGAAGGTGGCAGAACGATCACATCGTATCGCTCCCAGGCGTATGGGCCGTAAAGCTCCTCGGCGGCCACTAACATATCTTCCATACGTCCGAACTCCCAAGCCGAAGTATCGACCAGTGATGGTTCGGCGTACACACCTGTGCGTTCGCCGACGGGTTTGAACACGATATCACCCACCGACATGGCCATGAGGTAGGCTGGAATAGGCTGGTCCATGGTAAAGTTGTAGGTGCCCGATTCGCTCTTTTCGGTCGGATTAGTAGCGCTCATTAGGGCGAGCATATCGGACGGAACGGCCACTTCGGCCGTGTACGTGTAGCGGATTCCCGGGCTGTCTTGTACTGGGATCCAGGTACGGGCCAAGATGGCTTGGCTTTGAGTGAATAAGAAGGGTAGATTTTTGCCTGCTGTTTGCTCCGGATCGAGCCATTGCAGTGCACGGGCTCCCGGGCTTGTAGTGTACGATACGTTCACTTTTTCCGTACCCTTTGTAATTCCGATGCTCAATGAAGAGCCGAGAATTTCGTCCATTTCACCGAGCTCCCAAACGAGGTCATTCCCGTCCTGATCGGTTACCCCATGAATATCGAGATCGTAGGTATCGAGGATCAGCTCCACCGCGTCCGATTTTTTCTGCAAATCGTAAGTCGCTGTTGCTTCAATGACCTCTTTATCAAAATTCACCGAAGCCACCCAATGTAGGTGAGTGATGCGTGCTTCATTTGGACGCGCATGGCTGTGTGGATCCACGGGTAGTTCCATCATATCGTTGTCACTGGTTTGTTCGTTTTCCTGTGGAGTTGGGGCGGTGCACGCTACGAGCCATCCGCCCGCGAGGGCGATAAGAAGATTTCTTAACATAGTTCGAAATTGAGGTCGATCTTTATTACGAACGCTAAAAGTACTAAATTGAGGGCAACCTGATTGCTTATGAATTTCATTGTACGCCTTGTAATTTCTGCTGTTGCGGTAATCATGACCAGCTACCTTCTGGAGCCGCACGTTGCAGTAGATTCTTTCTTTAGCGCCCTAGTGGTGGCCGCTTTTCTCGCACTTTTAAATGTAACGATAAAACCGCTGCTAATTTTGTTCACGATTCCGATCACGTTGATGACCCTTGGGTTGTTTTTACTCGTGATCAACGCCTTGGTCATCGGGCTGGTGGACAGTGTGGTTTCGGGCTTTACGGTAAATGGGTTTTGGTGGGCACTGCTCTTTAGTCTTATCTTGAGTGCCATCACCAGTATTCTTGAAGGGATTTCCGGTTTTCGGAAAGAAGAACCGACGAATCGACATTATTGAGTTCTAAGTTTGCTATGAACCATGAACTGTGGACCGTGAACGACTAGCTGTGGATTTGTGAACTACGCGGCTCTGTTCAGCAACTTTGTCATACTTGCGCGTAGCGCAAATGTATTTTACGGAGCAAAATTAACTCGCCCAAAGAATTGACTCGCGAAGCGAATAGCATGTCCCGGTGCGCAGCACCGATTTCCTCGCTCGAAGAGTGAATACCCTCGCGGAGCGAATGTCCTTGCGGAGCAAATATCCTCGCCAAGCGAATAGTGCCCTCGCTCGCAGAGCGAATACCCTTGCGGAGCGAATAAAGTTACATACCTCGTTCTTTCGAAAGAGCTTCGTAGGCCGTTTGGACCTGTTGGAATTTATCTTTGGCGCCATCGTGCAGTTGTTCATCGAGGTGCTGCAACTTATCGGGATGGTACTTCATGGCCATTTTGCGGTACGCTTTTTTAATGTCTTCGTTGCTGGCTGTGGGTTCGATCTCGAGAATCTTGTACCACTTGTCGGCTTCTTCATAGAACATGGCTTTGATCGAAGCCAAGTCGCGTCCGTGGATGTTGAGATAATGGCCGATCTTTTCGATCTCTTGTACTTCAGCGTCGGTCACTTGCCCGTCGGCCTTGGCGATACCATACAGGTAGTGAATAAGCTGAAGTCGAGAGGGGTGATCCATATGATGCTGGATCTGCATGGCCACTTGTCGCGTGCTTACATCTCCTTTGTCGATTACGTTCTTGAAGAGTTTAAAACTCTGATTAGCGCGTTGCGTGCCAAACATGCCAACGAATTGTTGGCGTACGTAGTCGAGCTCCTTTTGATCGACCTTTCCATCTGCTTTGATGACAATTGCCGAGAGGATGAGTAGGCTCACCTCGAAGTCACCCGACTGGGTACCGCGTTGTCCGGAGTTCACCCGCGCGCGGTAGTACTCCTCGGCCTGACCTTGATTATCGAAGTAATTGCCGATCGCGAATCCGAGAATGGCGCCTATAGGTCCGCCGAGTACCCAACCGAGTCCTCCGCCGATCCACTTACTGAATTTTCCCATGTTCCAATTTTCTTAGGATGTGACCGATACCTGCAAGTACTGCGCCAATGCTCTGTACAGGTCGGTTTGTCGTGCCCGCTTCATCAGAAACTCGTTCATACCGATGGCGCGGGCCTGTTTTTGGCACTCTTCGAAAACGTCGGCAGAAAAGGCGATGATCGGGGTCCTTTGGTTGAGACTTTCGGCACTGCGGCGAATGGCGTGGGCCGATTCGAACCCATTCATTTCTGGCATTTGCAGGTCCATGAAGATAATATCGAACTTTCGATGGCTGGCTTTCTGAAATCCGACCTTTCCGTTCTCCGCTATGTCAAGATGGCACTTCGTCTTTGAAATGAGCTGTTTGAAAACGAGTTGGTTCATGGCATCGTCTTCTACCAGCAAGACGGTTCCTGAAAGACTTATGGGGTCGATTTCGCCGACCCTCTGTTGACCTCCCTTGGTGCGCTCTAGTTCCAAGTCAAAACTGAAGGTGCTTCCCTCACCGGGCTTCGATACTAAGTCGATGGATTCGCCCATGGCCTTTACGATTCGGTCCGAAATGGTAAGTCCGAGGCAAGTACCGCCGTATTCGAGATGGATCTCATCGGAACCTTGGGCGAACTCCTGAAATATCTCTTTGTGCTGATCTTCGGGGATGCCGATTCCCGTGTCACTTACGCTGAACCGGATGTGATCGAGTTGTTCATCGTGCCGCAGGCACTCCGCCTTTAAAGTAACCTTGCCCTCTTTGCAGAACTTGTGGGCATTGCCGACCAGATTCACCAGGACCTCGTTCAACTTGGCGGAATCGGCCATATACCAAGAATGAAGCTCCGGATCGATCTGCACGAGCCACTCGTTGCCTTGAGCCGCGGCCCGATGCGCCGTCGTTTGATGAATGTTGTCCATCAACCGCGAGAGGTTGAACGGTTTGCTGACAAGCCGGTATTCTTTCGACTCCATCCGCAAGAATTCCAGCACTTCGTTAATGAGGGACAGCAAGTGCTCGGCACTTTGAGCAATGGCGTTGGCGTTTTTCTGAATCTCGGGCGGCATGTCCGGCTAATGGAGGATGACATCCGTGAGGCCTACGATCGCGTTCATGGGCGTTCGAATTTCATGCGACATCCTACTCAGGAATTGTCCTTTGGCGAGCACGCTGCTTTCGGCCTTTTTCAAGGCCTTCTCGAGGGCGTCGTTCTGCTTTTGGATCTCTTTCTTCTGTTGTTCGATGAGATCGTTGACCTTTTTCAGGTTCCTATTTTTTCGGTACACAATGGCGCCAAAGGTCATGACTATTAACAGCAACAGGACCACGGAAGCGGCGATCAAGGTGATGCGCTCCCTTTTTCCCATCTCCGAGGCGAGTTCTTTTTGCTGAACTATTTGATTGAGCTTTGCTTCGGCTTCGGCCAACTCAACAGCTGCTGTACGGCTTTCGACCTGATCGAGGGCATGATCGAGCTTTTCGAGGTAATTCAGCGCTTTTTCGAAATCGCCGATCTTGCGGTAGTGGTTGTATAACGCGTCGTATACCTTGGGCAATATAGTTTGGTAGTTGATGCGGTTGGCCACTTCCGGTATCGCCAAGAGGGTTGTTTCGAAGGCGTGGTAGTCTTCCTGAAGCTTCTGAACTTCGGCAATGGAGAGTAAAAAATCCGCCTCTCTCATATATACCCGTTCTTCTCTAGCTAGGTGAAGCCCTTCGCTGTATGCGCTGAGGGCTCCTTCGTACTCACCCGAAAGCTGGTGCGCGCGACCGAGACGCTCGTACGTATTCATGGAGCCGTAGACGGATTTCAACGACGCATAATTGGTCAAAGACTTGTTGAGATAAAACAAGGCCGAATCGCGCTTGCCAAGAAGGGCGTAGACTTGTCCAATATGTCCTTATGAATGGGAGATTCCATCCCGGCTACCCGTAGTAGGCTTGCGAATGGCCAGACTTTCGAAATAGTAGACCAAGGCTTCTCGATAGGCTCCTTGTGCTGCTTTGATCATTCCCAGATTATTGAGTCCGACCGTTTCAATATGCGGGAATTCGATATCTCTTGAAATAGAAATGGCCTTATCGTACAACTCTTTGGCTCGTTCCCAATTTTGCTGGTCGAAATAGAGGTTTCCGAGTTGAATGCGTGCATAGCCTTCTGCAATTGCATCTTCGAGTTCTATTGCAAACTTGATACAATAGAGTTGATGCTCAATGGCCTTGGAGTACATGCCCGGATCGCGATACGATCCGGCGACCTGGGAGTGAATATGCTGAAGGTGGAACGGGTCGTTCGTTACGCTGAGGAGCCTCAAACACAGGCGGATGTTGTAATGTGGACCCTTTGAATAATAGTAAACTTGATTCTCTTGGTACAACTCAATATCGTCAATCGTGAGCCGGTCTTTTTCAAGTAGATCGATCGGCTTCGAATTCTTTAGCGACGATTTCTGTCGATTGCTTTGTCCCGTTGAGGACACGACCATCATCAACGCAAAGGCGAGTGTAAATAACTTCCTCAGCATGTTCCAATTTAGAAAATCCTATCGACCAATCACTGCTTTCTCGTAAACACCGGCCTATTCGGTGCACTAAGCTCAGGATTAAACGAATAGCCCTCCTCTTCGAAGTTTTGAAGACCGTCGAAACTATCGATGCGTTGGGTCACAAGGTACTTTGCCATCATTCCCCGGGCTTTTTTAGCAAAAAAACTGAGCACCTTGAACTGCCCATTCTTCCAGTCTTTGAACTCCGGAGTAATGACCTCTGCATCGAGCACTTTTTGATCTACCGCTTTCCAGTATTCTCCACTAGCCAGATTCACAACCACCTTGCCCTGTTGCTCCGAAAGGTCTTCATTTAAAAGCTCGGCGATCTTGGTTCCCCAGTATTCGTATAGGTTGTTGGGGCGCCCGACCTTCAATTTAGTCCCCATTTCAAGTCGATAGGGCATCATGTCGTCTAGAGGCCTCAGCACCCCGTACAATCCACTCAAAATGCGCAAATGATCTTGTGCATACAGCACATCCTCTTCCTCAAAGTGATCGTGCAAACCCAGTCCGAGGTACACATCCCCTTTGAACGCAAAAAGAGCCGGTCGCGCTTGGCTTTCATCGAAAGGGTAACGCCACTCCTGATAACGCTCGTAGTTGAGTGCTGCCAGATCCTTCGATAAGCTCATGAGCTTACGTAGTTGTCCGGCCGATTTCTTCTTGAGTCGCTCGGCGAGTACGGTCGCTTCATCGGTCAACCTGGGCTGCGTCCGAACGTCCGTCCATACCGGGGTGTCGTAATCGAGGGTCTTTGCCGGGGATAAAAGGATCAACATAGATTTTATTTTTTGTGCCTACGGCACGATGCTATTCATCCGAGAACTGCACCAACAGGCGGCGGTAGGCGGAGAACAATTTCGATTTACTGATAAAGCCTACGTATAGCCCGTTGTTCAAAACCGGCAAGTTCCAGGCTCCGGTCGATTTAAACTTGTCCATGACCTTTTGCATGGGTTCGTCGTAGTCGATGAACGCCGGTGCCTGATGCATCAACTCCGATACCTTGACTTGATCGTACATCTCGCGATCGAACATCACGTGCCGAATATCGTCGAGTAGCAAGACCCCTAAGAGCTCGCCATCGTCATTCAACACGGGAAAAATATTGCGTCGGCTTTGAGCTACGACCTTAACCAGCTGGCCGAGGGTATCATTCGGCTTAATACTTTTGAAATCCGTTTCGAGCACCTTCGCCATTCGCAGCCGACTCAATACTAACTTGTCTTTGTTGTGCGTCAAGAGTTCACCTCGCTGAGCCAATTGCTGCGTGTAGATCGAGTGGGGTGAGAAGGCCTTGGTCAAGGTAAAACTCAAGGTCGCGACGATCATCAAGGGTACAAAGAGCTGATAACCACCCGTGAGTTCGGCGATCAAAAAGATCGCGGTCATTGGAGCGTGCAGCACCCCGGCCATGAGTCCGGCCATGCCCACTAGAGTAAAATGTACCATCGAGATCTCCGCTCCGAAAGAGCGTGCAATTCGAGCAAACAAATACCCCATGGTGCTTCCCATGAACAAGGTCGGCGAAAAGATCCCTCCAACACCTCCGGCATTCCAGGTCACCGAGGTTGCGACGATCTTAAGCGCCATCACCAAAAAGAGCATGATGGCGATAGCGTCACTTTCCTCAACGAACCAATAGAACAAGCTATCCCTGAAGAGCAACGCCTCTTGTCCGGCCAAAAGTCCATTGATCACATCAAAACCCTCACCGTACAAGCTGGGGAATACGAAAACCAGCACACCCAATAATAAGCCGCCAATGGCCAATTTTGTCCAGTCATTCTTGATACTTCCAAAACGCGACTGCGTCGCAAAAAAAACCTTCTCTATATAGATCGATACTACGGTACTCACTACAGCTAAAAGAATGTAGTAGGGGATGTGCCCGAACTGGAACGATTCGGTGACGCGAGTCGGAATAATGTAGTCATCGCCAGTGAACAAATAACTCGTCAGCACGGCGAGTACTGAGGAGATCAAAAGGGGGACGAGCGAACTGAAGGTAAGATCGAGCATGAATACCTCGATCGCAAATACTACTGCAGCAATAGGAGCCTTAAAGATCGCGGCCATTGTTCCGGCGGCGGCGCAACCGATAAGTAAAATGCGGTGGCGGTAATTTAAGTGCATCAGCTGCCCAAAGTTCGATCCCAATGCGGCACCGGTACTAACGGTCGGACCTTCAAGTCCGACGCTACCACCGAATCCGACCGTGATCGAACTCGCAACCAAAGAAGCGAACATCTGGTAGCGCTTCATGATTCCGTTCTTCTTGCTAATGGTGTGCAGTACGGTCGGAATCCCATGACTGACGGGATTTCGAACGATGTACTTGATGAATAAGAAAGACAGCAACAAGCCCAAGGCCGGAAAAACGAAGTAAGCCCCTAGGTAGTAATCGCGTATGATCCCCTGGGTTACCACTTTTTCAATGAAGTGCGCCGATGTCTTGATCGTTACCGCAGCAACCCCCGAAAGGATTCCAACCACGGCACTAGCGATCATGATGAACTGTCTATGAGGAATATGGCGTACCCGCCAAATCAGGAAACGACCGAGTATGCTCGTTTTCCCGGTTGGCATATCAGTCGATTACCACATTCAAGTGAAGCTCGTTCAATTGAGCGTCGTCCAGCGCAGCCGGTGCATCGATCATAACATCGCGACCCGAGTTATTCTTCGGGAAGGCGATGAAGTCGCGAATACTTTCCGATCCCCCAAACAGCGCCACCAAACGGTCGAATCCAAAGGCGATTCCGCCGTGAGGAGGCGCTCCGTATTCAAAGGCATTCATCAAAAAGCCAAACTGTTTCTGAGCTTCTTCTTCGCTGAAGCCCAGTAGGTCGAACATGCGCTTCTGAAGCCCGCGGTCGTGAATACGAATACTTCCACCGCCGATCTCGTTACCGTTCAGGGTAAGGTCATATGCATTCGCACGTACCGCTCCCGGATCCGTTTCAATGAGCTCAATGTCCTCCGGCTTGGGCGAGGTGAACGGATGGTGCATTGCGTGGTAGCGTTCTGTTTCTTCATCCCATTCGAGCAGCGGAAAATCCGTCACCCACAGCGGCTGAAAATGATCAGCCTTGCGCAAGCCCAAACGCTCCGCCATTTCGAGGCGCAGTTCGTTCAGTGCCTTTCGGGTCTTATTCGCATCTCCGGCGAGGATCAAAATAAGGTCGCCCTCGCGGGCGGATGTGCGACTTGCCCACTCCGCTAGATCTTCTTGACTAAAGAATTTATCTACCGACGATTTGTACGAACCTTCTGCATTGCATTTCACATACACGAGCCCTTTCATTCCGATCTGTGGTCGCTTTACCCAGTCGGTCAAGGCGTCGATCTCCTTACGGCTGTATTCAACAGCTCCCGGAACTGCGATACCTACCACCAATTCCTGGCTGTCGAATACGCCAAATCCTTTTCCTTGAGCTAGGTCGTTGAGTTCTCCGAATTCCATACCGAAACGGATGTCCGGCTTATCGGATCCATAGCGCTTGTTCGCTTCATCGTAGTTCATTCGAGGCACTTCCTCGATCTCGACATCGAGCACGGCTTTAAACAAGTGTCGCACCAATCCTTCGAATTCGTTCAGAATATCTTCTTGCTCTACGAAGGCCATTTCGCAGTCTATCTGGGTGAATTCGGGCTGACGATCGGCTCTCAAGTCCTCATCGCGAAAGCACTTCACGATTTGGTAGTAGCGATCCATCCCGGCCACCATCAACAACTGCTTAAAGGTTTGCGGTGATTGCGGTAAGGCGTAGAACTGACCTTCGTTCATTCGCGATGGCACAACGAAGTCGCGAGCTCCTTCAGGGGTCGATTTAATGAGGTAAGGCGTTTCAACCTCTACGAAGTTTTGTCGGTCTAGGTAGTTTCTCGTTTCAATGGCCATGCGGTGACGCAGTAATAAGTTGTTGCGCACCGGAGCTCTACGAATATCGAGGTAGCGGTATTTCATGCGGAGTTCATCACCGCCATCCGTATCGTTCTCAATAGTGAAGGGAGGAATCTTTGCGCCGTTCAAGACTTTGAGGTCAGAAACTTTGATCTCGACATCTCCCGTGGCCATATTGGCATTCTTACTCGAACGCTCGATGACCTCTCCCGTCACTTGTACCACATACTCGCGCTGTAGCTTTCGAGCCGCAGCCAACAAGGCATCGTCGGTATCTTCGTTAAAAGCTAGCTGGGTAATGCCGTAGCGGTCGCGCAGGTCGATGAAGGTCATTCCACCCAAGTCGCGCGACTTCTGGATCCAGCCACTCAAGGTTACCGTTTGGCCAATATGTTCGGCCCGGAGGGCCCCGCAAGTATGCGTTCTGTACATGGTTTCACTACTTTAGAAGCCGCAAAATTACAAAACGACCAAGGGTTTCCCCATGCTCAGCGTATTTTCAGACGAACATTTTATGAAGGAGGCGCTCAAAGAAGCGCAAAAGGCCTATGAACGCGACGAAGTGCCGGTTGGTGCGGTTGTCGTTGTCAATCAACGGATAATCGCCCGGGCGCACAACCTCACCGAAACGCTGAACGATGTTACCGCCCATGCCGAAATGCAGGCCATTACCAGCGCGGCCGATTACCTGGGCGGAAAATACCTGAATGAATGTACGCTCTACGTCACTTTGGAACCCTGTGTCATGTGTGCGGGAGCACTCTTTTGGTCTCAGGTTGGAAAAGTGGTTTTTGGAGCCTTCGACGAAAAGCGAGGCTACCAAGGCGAAGGGGCTCGACTTCATCCAAAAACCGAATTGGTCGGTGGTATCCTGGCAGAAGAGTGCGGAGGGCTCTTAACGGAGTTCTTTCGGGCAAAGAGAATCTAGATGGTTCTTAGGCCTTGGTTTGCTGTTGGCCATTAGCCATTAGCCATTAGCGTTGTTCGTTTGGAAGTAACTATTGAAGATCCGAAATTGAGTCTGTTCAGAAAAGTGTGTCACTTAACTTAGTGATATGAAAAAGCAAGAAATATCGAAAGCCGGCTTACAAGA
>JAGWBA010000060.1 GCA_021296215.1 Flavobacteriales bacterium | reverse complement strand
TACCCAATAAGCCGGCCGTTCGCGGAAGTTGTTCATCGCGCCGCAGGCGCATACAATTCGCTTCGCGAGTCCATTTCGGTTGCGCTGAAGTCTATTCGCCCTTCGGGCGAGTACATTTGCCCGCTGCAAATGGAAAAGGATTCAACTCCGTCAGAAGTTCACTTGGTAGATGCCAAATTCACTTGGGCGAACCTCGAATTCACTTTTTCTCACTGCCAACTAAGAACTTTTTCTTCGAGTCGAATAGCCTCACCAAAAAACGCCCGGGCGCTTTGCTCAAAGCTCTTGGTGTAATCGCTCACCAGAAAGTGGTCGGTGCCTTTGTCTTCACGAGCAAGGCCATTGAGCTGCTCGAGGCGCTGTTTCACTTCCAACGCTACGATTCGAGCCGAGTTCAAAATGGTCACTCGTCCGGCGTAAAACTCATCGATCTCTTCCTCGATAAGCGGATAATGCGTGCACCCCAGAATGAGCTGATTCACCGTCTTCAAAGCCGGATCGTCGAGGTATTTATGGAGTACTGTTCGCGAGATTTGATTTTGGTAAAACCCCTCTTCGATCATGTGGGCCCACAGAGGAGTGGCAACCGAGTGTGTTTTAAGATTGGGATGCTTGTCCTTAAGTTTGTTGCGGTACACCCCACTTCGAATGGTCGTTCGAGTACCTATGACGCCTACGACCTGATTCGGAGCGGCTTCAACGGCGTTCACGACCGGATCAATAACGTTAAAAACGGGTAGTTCCGGATGTTGCTTCTTAACGGCCGAATACGCAACGGCCGAGGCCGTATTGCATGCGATCACGATGGCCTTTACCGGGTAATCTGCCAAGAATCGAGCAATGTTCAGGGAGTACTTCCGCACGTCGTGCGGTGGCTTTTCGCCATAGGGCAAGTGTAGGGTATCGCCAAAATAGATGATCGACTCGTTCGGGAGTTCCGAGCGGATGGCACTGGCCACGGTGAGTCCACCGATGCCGGAGTCAAAGATGCCGATGGGTAGGTCGCGATGCATGAGCGCTAAAATAAGAAATCCCACCGGCGGCGGGATTTCCTGCATCGGCCCGTAGGGCCAAAAAATTAATTTTCGGTGCTTACTGCAATC
Source organism: Flavobacteriales bacterium (assembly GCA_021296215.1). Taxonomy (NCBI): domain Bacteria; kingdom Pseudomonadati; phylum Bacteroidota; class Flavobacteriia; order Flavobacteriales; species Flavobacteriales bacterium. The sequence goes on along the minus strand of JAGWBA010000060.1, from coordinate 13,933 downwards.
CGAGTTTCTTCTTCACCAACGGCATAATGTCGGTTCCACCCTCGTGGTAGATCACGTTCCCCTTGCTGTTTGAGCTGTCGAGGATGTAGGCAAACCCACCTTCCGTGGCCACTTCGGTGATGGCGTTTTGCGCCTTCTCCAATACAGGGGTCAAAAGCTCCATCTCCTTCTTCTGAAGATCTTGCTGCGCCTTTTGCTGGTATTCCTGAATGCGAGAATCCAAATCCTGGATCTCTTTGTACTTGTTCTCTTTCGAGAGCTCGGTCATCACCGCTTCGTTGGCGCGGAATTTATTGACCTTGGTTTGCAATTCGGTCTGCATATCGGTCAAATCGGTCTCGAGCGACTGGGCATAGGCTTGCAATGCTTTCTCAGCTTCTTTCGTTTCGGGCATCAATGAGATCAACTGATCCACGTTGATGTGTCCGACCTTTGAGCCTTGCGCCTGGGTAGCAGTGCTTCCCAAAACCATCATAAGTCCAAGTGCCAAAGTTTTAATTGCCGTTTTCATCTTTTCTATCTGTAAGTGTTTGATTCTAAATTGTGAAGAGGTGCAAAGAAAATCGTTTTTTCCCGCACGCACAAGGTTTTTAATAACCGTATCCTAGATCGTCGAGGATTCGATCACTCAGATCGTACTTCGGATCGGCATATATCATACGAAGCTCACTGCTCCGATCAAATATGACCGCGTAATTACCGCGCTCGGCCAGTGCTTGGATCGCATTATAGATTTGATCCTGAATGGGTTTCACGAGTTCGAGCCGCTTATTGAAGAGGTCGCCCTGCGGGCCGAAGCGTTTCTGCTGCAGTTCTTTCGCCTCTTTTTCTTTGCGTAGGATCTCCTGTTCCCTGGCTTTTTTCATTTGATCCGTCAACAAGATCTTCTCCATCTTGTACGCTTCGTACAAGCGATCGATCTCGGCGTACTTCTCTTCGATCTCCTTTTGCCACTGTGCGCTCAACTGATTCAACTGCTCCTGAGCCTGGTCGTAGTCCGGAATGTTCTGTAGAATGTACTTCGTGTCCACATACCCGAACTTTTGAGCTTGGACGGAAGTGGCCATCAGGCCGAAGGCCATGATTAATAACCCAATCTTTTTCATGTTCATTAGAATTGTTGTCCTAAGATAAAGTGCGTTCGCCAACGCGAGGCTGGTCCAAAATTAGTGCGAATAGGGTCGTACCCGTAACCGAAGTCCACTCCGAGCATACCGAACATCGGCATAAAGATCCGAACACCCAGACCCATGGCCCGCTTAATGTCGAATGGCTTGAAGTTTCGGAAGTCACCCCATGCATTACCACCTTCAGCAAAGACCAGGCCATAGATGGTTGAGTTGGGGTTCAACGTAAGCGGATAGCGCAGTTCGGCAGTGAATTTGTCGTAGATCACACCCCCACTAACGGGCGATACCGAGTTGTTCGGATACCCGCGCAGTCCGATCACCTCGCGACCGTCGAGCACGAATCCTTGCAGACCGTCTCCACCCACGTAAAAACGCTCGAATGGCGAATAGCCCCACTCGCGGTTGTACTGCCCCAAGAAACCGAATTGAACCTGAGTCTTGAGCACCAAGTCGCCGATGATGCGCGTATACCAAGCCGCATCGACCTTCCACTTGTGGTATTCGATGAACGTGTACTTCACTTCGGCATCCACCGTGCTCCAGTCTTCGTCGATCAACAAGGAGAATGGAGGAGTGAGCTGAGCGGTGATCGAGAAATTGGATCCACGGCGTGGATAGACCGGCTGATCGATACTGCTCCGTCCCAAGATGATCTTCAAATTGAGGTTGTACGACTGACCGTCGGTATACCCCAGACTCGTAAGGCTTCGGTAGTTGAATAGATTGTATAGCTGAAGATTGACCCCTGTGTACAAGGTAAAGTAGTCATCGGGCCATTTAAGACGTCGCCCGATACCCACACCAACACCTGTGATCGAAAGTTCTTCGCGGAGCGGATCGTCCTTGGGGCGACCTGTAGGATTCTGAACGGAGTGGTAGAAAGATACCGTTAATGAGTTCGGCTTTTTACCCCCTAACCAAGGTTCCGTAAAGCTGGCGTTGTACGATTGGAAGAAACGTCCGTTCGACTGAGCCCGCAGGCTAATTCGCTGTCCATCGCCCTGTGGAAGCGGATTCCAGCCATTCTCAGCGAACATCTGCTTGGTACTGAAGTTGTCGAACGTTACGCCAAAAGTTCCCACGACCCTACCGGCGCCCCATCCTCCTTGAAGCTCGATCTGACTCGTTGAGCGTTCTACGACGTTGTACTCGATATCCACCATACCTGTTTCAGGGTCGGGTTTTGGGGTCGGTACAATTTGCTCCGGATCAAAATAACCGAGGTTCGCCAACTCGCGCGTAGTACGCATTACGTCCGTTCTGCTAAACAGCTGCCCGGGCTTCGTGCGGATCTCACGCATGATCACGTGATCGTTCGTTCGCGTATTCCCCGTCACATATACCCGATTGATCCGAGCCGGCTGCCCTTCGCGCAAACGCATTTCGATGTCGATGGAATCCGCATCGGCGTAGATATCGACCGGACGAATATCGAAGAACAAGTGCCCTTCGTCCATGTACATCGATGTAATGTCGTTTCCGTCCACCGAGCCGTAAAGTCGGCTCTCCAATCGCGCCTGATCATAAACATCTCCCTTCTCGATGTCGAGCACCTTGGCCAACTCACTGTTCGTATACTTGGTATTTCCGAGCCATGTTATGTTTCGGAAATAATAGCGATTACCCTCGTCGATCCAAATCTCCAACATCACCGACTCGTCGTTGTATGCGTACAGTGAATCCTTCACCACATAGGCATCGCGATATCCCAGTGTATTGTAGTAGCCAATGATCTTGTCGAGATCTTCGTCGTATTCGTACTCCAAAAACTTCGAAGACTTGAAAATGCGCATAATCCCCTTTTGCTTCGTATTCTTCATCGTAGCGCGCAGTTTCTTGCCCTCTACCTCATCGTTTCCGTGGAACACGATCTCCTGGATCTTCACGCGCTCGCCCTTATCGATCGCAATGTCCAAGATCATCCCGTTTTCCTCATTTGGATCGGGCTTTTGATCGATCGTGATCTTGGCGTTCAAATAACCCTTCTCCACATTGTATTTACGCAGGCGGTTCTCCGTGTTAACGACCAAATTATCGTTCACGACCTTCCCGCGATTCAATTTGATCAGATCGCGCAGATCATCGATACGCGATTTCTTGACTCCCGTGAACGAAAACTTCGAAAGTCGCGGCAACTCCTTGAGGTAGATCTCCAGTATCACCGCATCGTCGTTTACGTAATCCTTGACCGAGATCGCGATCTCGTCGAACAGCTTCTGGTCCCACAGCTTCTCAATGGCCGTTGTAATTCGATCGCCCGGAATGTCGATCCGGTCGCCCACGTTAAGGCCACTCAGCAAAACAACGACATTCTTATCCAAATTCCGGCTTCCGGCCAGTTCAATCCCGCCGATCTCGTACGTCCTTGGCGTGGCGTAGTTAATATCGGTTTGCGCCTCAGCGGCGCGATGGGTAACTAACACGGTAATCAGTACCAAGAAAAGTCTACTCCAAAATCCCTTCACAATTTTTCTTGTATTTGCTCACTCGTTTTTCCGAAGCGTCGTTCGCGTTTCTGAAAATCCAAAATGGCCATGTACAGGTCTTCCCTGCGAAAGTCGGGCCACAAGGTCGGGGTAAAATACAGTTCGGTATAGGCGATCTGCCACAATAGAAAATTACTGATGCGCGTTTCACCGCTCGTCCGAATTAGCAACTCAGGATCGGGAATCCCTGCGGTACTCAAGTGATTCGAAATGCACTCTTCGGTAATATCCGCCGGATCGAGTTTTCCGTCGGCAGCTTCCTGCGCCATACGCTTCACAGCATCCATGAGCTCCCACCGGGCGCTATAGCTCAATGCCAAGACCAGGTCCATGTGTTCGTTATCGGTCGTTTCGCTCATGACCTCGTTGAGCTCCTTGCGCCCATCGGGCGGAAGAGCCGATAGATCGCCAATGGCTCTAAGTCGAATGTTGTTTTCCGTGAGTGTATGGAGCTCTTTTCTCAAGGTGGAGATCAGGAGCTTCATCAAGGCATCTACCTCGCTCTTGGGCCTGTTCCAGTTTTCGGTACTAAAGGCATAAAGTGTCAGTGCCTTGACTCCCAATTCGGCACACGCTTCAACCGTTTCACGCACAGCCTTTACCCCGTTTTGGTGACCAAAGACCCGCATCATACCCTTCTTACGCGCCCACCGGCCATTTCCGTCCATAATGACGGCCACGTGCTGCGGTAAGCGCTCTAGGTCGATTTGTTCTTTTAGCCCCATATCTTTTAGTCGTCGAAGTCGTGACAACGCTCCGGTTTGTCAAAAATCTTAAAACTCAACGAGATAGCCGAGATAAAGTACCAATCATTCGTCTCGCGATTCCCGCGCATGAAATAAGTATTATCCTCTCCTGCCTCTCTATTCAAGCTGCGATCGCTCAAAGCTGCAGCCACGGCTCCATTGATTCCATCGAGCTGATCGGGATCAACATAGCGGCCACTCACGTCATCGATGTAATCCGTAAAGGTCCTTCTAGCCCCGAATTCCACGGAAACGGCAAATCGCCGACCAATATTGGCTTTATATCCGATCCCAAAAGGTACGGACAAACTCCAAGTCCTGTATTCCTCCAAATCGGGAGCCAAAACGGTACCCTGCCCTTCAGTATTCAATGGCTGCAGGTCCCACCAAGTGTCTTGGTACAAGGCCTGCGGTTCAAAAGTAAAGAAGCCGATACCGGCGAAAACGTACATACTGTGCTTTTCCGGTACTCCGATGATATACGGCCAAAAGTTCAATTCGAGCCGCGCATCTGCTTCAAAGATGTCTGAACGGAAGCTAAGGTTGCGGTTGACCCTAAAAGGAACCTCACTAAGTGAATCAGCTGCCCTCACTCCGCCAAAACCAACACCAGTGCGCAAAGCTAAGTGGTCGTTGAAGTTCCATCGAATAAAGACTCCAAAGGCCAAGTCTTCGGGCATGTAGAACGAGTTGATGATACCCACGTCTCCGTAGTACTGAGATCCACCGATCCACAGCCCAATATCGGGCGATTGTGCCCGTGAGCTGAACGAAGCGGCCAACACTATGATCAAGGTCGCGATTCTGCGCATGTACATCACCTTTTCGGTCCTCAACGAAAACGCCAAACCCTTAGATTTATTGGGCGTTTCTTTCGAGGGTGCAAATATAACTAATTGTTCTCGGCTGGCGCCGAGAGGATGTTCAGCATCCGCTGAGGAAACTCGCGGCGTGCCGCGAGTATGTTTTGGCTCCGCAATAGGACATTCGCTCTTCGAGCGAGTACGTCGGCGAAAACAAATCGGCAAGTGCCCTGCGAATTCCATTTTCCTCTGGCGAAGCGCTAAGGGACTTTGCTAGCAAAATTGACGCGGGCAAAGCCCGAATATCCTCGCGCTTAGCGCGAATCAAGCGAATTGAACGCTCAATTTCGCATTTCGACCCCCGTTTGGCTCGATCGTGTATCGAACCACAAAATCCCTTCACTTCGATCATCGAGCTGTTCGAGTAGCATACCGTTCTCATTCCGGACAGCACTCTGACCTGCTGCGGTGAAATCATCTGATGGTTCGATGCTATTGGACATAAGGATCGGAGTTTTGAATTCACCCGATATTTTAGAAAAGTGTTCGTGCGCTTTTTTAATTCCATTTTGCGATTTGGCCACACTCGCAACGTATACGTCAAAATCCCTCCCCCAAGCGTTCTCGAAATGCTCCCTCTGAAGCGTTTCGTAGCAGATTCCGACCGCAACTTTGATGTCATTTACGAACAGGTAGACTTGCTCCTTACCACTTGTGAAATATGGCTGCTCATCGTCATGAAGCAGCTGTTTGGAATACACCTTTCTCATTTCGTGCGGTTGGTAGATCAGCATACTAATGAAAACCTCACCCTTCTCTATCGTTGGCATACCCATGCCCACAGATATATTACCTGAATTGGATAATTCTTGAATGGACCTAAAAGGTTCGGCACCGTTTCCAATCGCCAACTCTCGAGCTAAGCTTGGTTCGTAGTTCGTGATAGACAGTTCCGGAAAAATGATCAAATCCGCATCGAGCCCGATCGCCTGTTCAATAAAGCCCAAGTGGTTCAGCATATTCTCACGAATACTCCCTTTCAAAGAGCGTGTTTGAGCAACACAGACTTTCATTTCAACAACGCCGATTAGTTGGTTCTCGCTCGGAGAGCACTGAATTAAAACTTTCTTGAGTCTAAGCCGAAATCAATTTACGGCGGAATTCCGTTCGATCGATCGCGATCTTTTAAACAATGGATTGGGCCATTCGCTCAAATCTCCAAGTTTAGTCTAGCTATGCAAAAAGACAATCGCTCTTCGAGCGAGTAAGTTTGCGAAAACAAGTTGGTGGGTGTCCAGTGAATCCAATTTTCCTCGGGCGCAGCCCGAATAGCTTTGGGCTCGTTCAAAATGTCTTTGCGTTGCAAAATTGACTCGGGCAAAGCCCGAATCAAGACAAATTGATACTCAATTCCTCTTGTCTATACCCCACATCAGTTTATTCCGCAGGGTCTCCGAGAAGTTTTGTCCATTGAATCGAACGAGCTGAATGTCAAAATTGGCTCGTTTGACTACGAGTTCGTCTTCCGAAGTGATGCTTCGTACCCGCGAGTCAAGGGAAACCAGGTGCTCTGAGCTGCGTCCTTCGACGCGTATCCGCAGTTCGCTCTGATCGCTAAGTACGAACGGTCGAACGGTCAAGTTATGCGGTGCAATTGGGGTAAGCACGAAGTTCTGCGAACCCGGCATTATAATTGGCCCACCGCAGCTGAGCGAATAGCCTGTTGAACCGGTTGGAGTCGAAATGATGAGTCCATCGGCCCAGTAAGTATTGAGTAGCTCGTTCTTAAGATAAACGTGAATCGTGATCATGGCCGTGGTATCCTTACGGCTTACGGTCATTTCGTTCAGTGCAAAATTCATCCCTTCGAAGAGATCGCGCTGCGATTCGAGTCGAATGACGCTCCTGGGTTCACATTCGTATTCTCTTGAAGTGAGTTGTTTGATGGCTCTACTCACGTCTTCCCGGGCGTTGTTCGCCAGAAATCCGAGTCGGCCGAAGTTCACCCCCATAATGGGAACTCCTGAATTGACGACGAGCATGGTCGAATCGAGCATCGTACCGTCGCCTCCCAAACTGATCAAGACATCGACCTTCTTGCGCATCATGTCGAAATGGTCGTTGAAGGTGCCGTCGAAGTTATCGTCGCTCCATTTATCGGCATTTCGCTGAACGAATCGCGTGTAGGCTACGAGGTCGCAACCCGATCGCTTCAGGCACTCAAAGAGTTCCTCGGCGAAGGGCCGATGTTCCTGAGATATCTCTTTACCGTAGATTCCAACGCGCATATCACATGTTCAAATAGTTCATGAACAGCCCGAATCGGTGCTGCATCTCTTCGGTATCGTCACTCTGATCGTAGGTGGCCGTAATTCGGTACTCGTATCGCTCGAAGGTCTGAATGATCGCGGCCAAATCGGGCCGGTTGATCTTCAAGGTTACCTCCATCTTAGTGCTGTCGGTATGTTTACTTAAATACATACTCAGCACTTTGGCATCGTTCGACTCTACGATCTGAGCGATCTCCGATAAGCTATAATCGTTTTGGTTGAGCTCGAGGATCAAAATTCCACCGGGCTCTTGCGAAGCGGTGAGTTCGCCCATACACTCGACCAAATGACGCGCGGTTATGTAGCCGGCGTATTTATTCTCCCTATCGACCACCGGGAGACAGGTTAAGGACATTTCGCCCATCAGCTCTATGGCTTTAAAACAATGCTCCTCAGCGTTAACGGACACATGGGTAATGGTCACTTCTTGTTCGGCCAATGATCCTTCGGGCCTATGCATATCGAGCAAATCGAGCTCGCTAACCAAGCCCACGAGAAGTCCGCCCTCCACCACTGGAAGGTGTTCAACTTTATACTCGTCCATGATCCCCAAGGCGTAGAGGCCTGAATCGGAACGAGTGATCGGTTCGATCTCTGTTTGAAGTACTTGTTTGCTCAGCATGACCGCAGTGCCTGTCTAAAACAAACATAGTCTTTTTAACTTTGTTGCCTTCACTGCACTTATCGTTTTCCCATGAGCACGATCACTAAACTCAGCGTCAACATCAACAAGGTAGCAACCCTGCGCAATGCGCGGGGTGGAAACGTACCGAACGTACTCCAGGTGGCCCTCGATGCTGAGCGTTTTGGCACCCAGGGAATCACGGTGCATCCACGACCCGATGAGCGCCATATTCGCTACAGCGATGTGCGCGAGCTCAAACCAAAGTTGACCACGGAATTCAACATCGAGGGTTATCCGGCCCCTGAATTCATGAAGTTGGTCATGGAAATGAAACCGGAGCAAGTCACCTTAGTGCCGGATCCACCCGGGGTGCTCACTTCGAATGCGGGTTGGGACACTCTGGAAAAAGGCGAGTTCTTGAAAGGTATCATTACCCATTTGAAGGCGCGTGGCATACGAACGTCGATCTTTCTGGATCCTAAACCGGAGCTGGTCGAGGCGGCCGCGGCAACGGGATCGGATCGGATCGAGTTGTACACGGAGGCTTATGCGGTGGGCCATACCGAGGGTCGCAAAGAAGATGCGATAAAGCCTTATGTAAAAACAGCGGAGGCGGCCTCAGCGGCCGGATTAGGTATCAATGCCGGACATGATCTCGATCTTAAGAATTTGAACTACTTCGCCATGAATATCCCTGGATTGCTCGAAGTTTCAATAGGACACGCACTTATCAGCGATGCGCTTTACTACGGACTCGAGAACACCATTCAGATGTACCGCTTACAATTGACCGAACTTTAATGAAATTAGCCTCCATCATACAAGGCGAGGGCGAACCCCTCGTTATTTTACACGGCTTATTCGGCATGCCGGACAACTGGAAGACCCTCGCCGGTGATTTTGCCGAGCAATTTGAGGTTCACCTCATCGATCAGCGGAACCACGGTCGGTCACCTCACAGTGACGAACATAATTATACGGTTATGGCCGAAGACTTGCTCGAGTATTTTGAAGAGCACGGCATCGACAAAGGGCACGTTATGGGGCATTCGATGGGAGGTAAAACGGCGATGCGTTTCGCCATGGACCACCCGGAGCGGGTCGATAAACTTGTTGTGGTGGACATTGGTCCGCAGTTTTATCCGATCCATCATCGTGAAATTCTGGACGCCCTACTCTCTGTCGACCTCGAAAGGGCACAATCGCGCCGCGAGGCGCAAAACCAGCTGGCCCAAGGCATTAAAGATATAGGCATACAGCAATTTTTACTGAAGAACCTGCATTGGGTCGAGAAGGAGAGCCTCGGTTGGAGGTTCAATTTGCACGGGCTCAACGATCAGATTTCGAATGTCGGTGAAGCACTGGGGAACGGGGAAGTCTACGAAGGGCCCACGCTGTTCATTGCGGGGGGCGATTCAGATTACATTGACGGAGGCACCTTTGCCCACATCCGGGAACATTTTACCCAGGCGGTCGTTGAAACCGTTGAAGGCGCAGGGCATTGGGTACATGCGCAGCGACCGAAGGAGCTCTTTTCACTTGTATTGGAATTTTTGGGCTAATTCGAGGAGTTCTTAGTTCTTTGTTTTGAGTTCTTAGTTGCTGAACCTTCTTAGTCCATCGTTCATGGTCCATCGTTCATGGTCCATCGTTCACGGTTCATAGCCCACTGCCGTTAAACATACTCCAAGCCAAAACCCACTTTGAAGGCTTCCTTTACCTGCCCTTTCACCACTTCGTAATCGAGCTTTCGATCGACTTCTACATCGAGTGAGGTGACTGCTTTGTCGGTGATACCACACGGCACTATGTAGTTGAAATACTCCAAATTGGAGTTCACATTGAACGCCAGTCCGTGCATGGTAACCCAGCGGGAGGCCTTGATGCCCATGGCGCAGATCTTGCGGGCTTTGGGGGTGCCGACATCGAGCCACACTCCTGTTTCGCCGGGCGAGCGCTCGCCCTTGAGATCGTACCGCTCCAGCACCTTGATGATCACGTCTTCGAGGTAGCGCAGGTATTTGTGGATATCGGTAAAAAAATAATCGAGATCGAAGATCGGATAGGCCACGATTTGCCCCGGTCCGTGGTAGGTGATGTCCCCTCCTCGATTGATCGGAAAATAGCTCGCCTCGATCTCTTTCAGCTTTTCTTCTTTCACGAGCAGGTTCGCCATGTCGCCGCTCTTACCGAGCGTGTACACGTGCGGGTGTTCGCAAAACAGTAAATAATTCCGGGTGGTCCGCCGCTCTTCTTCGGGAAGTTTGCGGTTATCGAATTTCATCTGCACGGTACCATCGAACAATCGCTGCTGATAGTCCCACGCTTTTTTATACTCGATGACCCCCAGATCCTGGAAATGGGTCGTTACGTTCATGATTTGAATTTCGCCAGTTCGCTCTTCAGGTATTCTATCACTTTGATCTCCATAACATCAACGTCGTTGAGCTCCGAAAGATCATAACTGGCCCAATCGCCCAGATGAATCAGGTACAAAGCGCGCTCAATGTCGTTTCCGCCCTTACTCCAAACCTCCATAATGTGCGGTGTGTTGCGGCGAATGATCTCTTGGTTGATCTCCATGCGTTTCTGAATGCGCGGATCGTCACTTTCATTTCTAAAGAAAACCACCGCAATGCGATCGTCGCCACCGGCCCAACCTACGAGCTCGTTGTGGTTCATTTCGGGTACCATGCCCGTGTAGCCCACCATTTTGCTGTTCTCGTTGAACTGCTGGCGAAACCGAATGGCCACACCCTCGAATCCGTCCGAGGCATACACCACCGGCATTTTATTACGTAAAAAACCAGCCAAATCTGTGCCTGCGGCACGAAGCGCGGCTCCCTCCTCTTCGAGCAACTGTATGGCGTGGCTCACATCACTAAGCACCTCAGAATCCACGAGTCCGTAGTGACTTAAATACTTCAACAACTGCACAAAACTGTACCCGAACATCGAGCGCGGTGGGTTACCCCCCGGCACCACGATGTGGTGGCATCCTTTCGACTTGGCGTACTCGAGAGCCGAACCTCCTGAGGTGATGATGCCGATCTCCGCGCCTCTAGAATCCGCCCGTTTGAGGGCGCTCAAAGTCTCTTCGGTATTGCCGCTGTACGTGCTTACCAGCGCCAGCGTATACGGATTCACGAATGCAGGCAGGTCGTAGCCCTTGTTCACTACGATGGGCACCTTGCAGCGATCGCGCATGAGGTCGGCGACGATGGTACCGCCAATGCCCGATCCGCCGAGGCCGGTGATCACCACTTGGCGAATTTCGCGCGCCGCCGGTTTAAGACTGGCCTGATGTGCGATATGCAGTGCATCGGCGAGGTGATTCGGAAAGTCTTGGATCAGCTGTTTCATAGCTTCAAAGGTAGTAAATGAGCCACTGAAAATGGCTATTAGCTTTAGCCTAAGCCTTAGCAGGGTCCACGGCACGATTGGGCTTTGGCTAACGCTAATGCTAACGCTTTTTAGTACTTTTGTGCGATCAAAATCAGCACACCGCAATGGCATTGAGCGAACAGGAAATCATCCGCCGTGAGGCACTGGCCGAATTGAAGAAACTGGGCATTGACCCGTATCCGGCCGATCTATTCGAAGTCAACACCTCAGCTGCATCGATCAAGAAGTACTACCAAGTCGACAAAACGGTCTACAAGAACGTTTCGCTCGCGGGCCGCATCATGAGCAAGCGCATCATGGGTAAGGCTTCGTTCGCCGAGCTGCAAGACAGCACCGGGCGCATTCAGATCTACGTGAATCGCGACGAAATTTGCCCGGGAGATGATAAGACCCTCTACAACGCGGTCTTCAAAAAGCTGATGCACATCGGCGATATCGTGGGCATCAAAGGGTATGTATTTACAACGCAAGTTGGGGAGATCTCGATCCACGTGACCGAGCTCACCATGCTGACCAAGTCGCTCCGCCCGCTACCTTTGCCCAAGACCGACGCCGAGGGCAAAGTACACGATGCCTTTACCGACCCCGAGAAGCGGTATCGCCAGCGCTACGTCGATTTAGTCGTGAATCCACATGTGCGCGAGGCCTTTATGAAACGTACGCAGCTCACGAATTCCATGCGGAATTTCCTCAACCATAAAGGGTACATGGAGGTCGAAACGCCCATCTTGCAGCCACTGTATGGCGGGGCCGCGGCGCGTCCTTTTAAAACGCACCACAACACGCTCGACATCACGCTCTACCTGCGCATTGCGAACGAGCTGTATTTGAAAAGGTTGATCGTGGGCGGATTCGATGGCGTGTACGAGTTTGCCAAAGACTTCCGCAACGAGGGAATGAGCCGTTTCCACAATCCGGAGTTCACGCAAATGGAACTCTACGTAGCGTACAAAGACTACGAGTGGATGATGAACTTCGTGGAGGAGATGGTCGAAAAGATCGCCCTCGACCTGCACGGCACTACGGAAGTCCCTTGCGGTGAGCACGTGATCAACTTCCAGCGTCCCTGGAAGCGCTACACCATGTACGGGGCCATTGAGGAATTCACCGGTGTGGACGTGTCCGAAATGGACGAAGACGAAATGCGCGCCGCGGCCAAAAAACTCGGCGTGGAGGTCGAAGACAGCATGGGCTGCGGAAAACTCATCGACGAGATCTTTGGCGAGCACTGCGAACCCAAGTTGATTCAGCCCACCTTCATCACCGACTACCCTGTGGAGATGTCGCCGCTGGCCAAAAAGCACCGTACGGAAGAAGGACTCGTAGAGCGCTTCGAAGCCATTTGCAACGGAAAAGAGATCTGTAACGCGTTCTCTGAATTGAACGACCCCATTGATCAGCGCGCTCGTTTTGAAGAGCAGCTCGAACTCGGCAAGCGCGGCGACGACGAAGCCATGGTCTTGGACGAAGACTTTTTGCGGGCTATTGAATATGGCATGCCGCCTACTGCGGGATTAGGAATCGGGATCGATCGTTTGAGCGTGATCATGACCAACAGCAACAGTATTCAGGACGTGCTGTTTTTCCCACAAATGAAACCGGAGAAAAAGGCTCCAGTCGTAACCGCCGCTGAATTCGAAGCCATTGGCGTTCCGGCGGAGTGGGCTCCTCATTTTCTGGAGAAATTCGGAACCGTAGACGCCATGCGCGAGCTCAAACACACACAGGTACATCAGCAAATGAACGGCCTGCGCAAAAAGAAGAAACTCGACATTCCGGCGCTCCAGTTGGATGAAGTTGAGGGTTGGATGGGGTAAGGGTTCTAATCAATGAACCAACTATTTAGGAATCATTTCATCCTGGAATCATTTCATCCTGTTTGTATCTTTCATTTTGTCTTGACCTCTAACTCAACGATTCAAATGACAGATCAGGAAAAGAGAGTGCTCTTTTACCTTTCACTATTGCACTGCTGAGCTTACTCCTTACAAAGGAACTCAAAAGAGAAGTGCCTCTTTGTTAAAGCAGGTTTTAGATAAAACAACGGAGGATGACTTCAGCGATGAAAATAGAGTAATTGATCGCCTTAAAGGGCAATCAGGAAACAAATCAAGAAGACTATTAATCCTTGGTCTTCGAAAAAAACCGCAAAGGTATTTCGGAAAAATTGCTTTGCTAAAAGAAAAAGCTCCAAAATGGTGGGGTGGCAAGGACGTCTTAAAGGATATTGATAATCCTAATGGTCTAGATTACGTTGAAGTAACAAATTTCATTATTGATTTTAGCCCAGCAGGACTACCAATAATCATGGTTGAGATCAATAGTTCAGGACACACCCGTCCAAAACGTTTTTTGACGCACTAAACACCTGTTGAAAGTCAGGAGTTTAGCTCTTTCACTACCCCAAT
>JAGWBA010000059.1 GCA_021296215.1 Flavobacteriales bacterium | reverse complement strand
AAAAAAACAGCTCCGACAAAAACTGCCGAAGCTGCACCAGATCGTCAGTAGTAGACGTCTTTATAGTTTAAATGTAGAAAATCGCACGTTCACTTGCGATTTAATACAGCACCTTTTTTTATTTTACTCCCATGAACCGACTACTTGAGCTCGTTCTGATCACCCTTCTGCTCTCGACCAGCACGATGGCACAACGCATGCCGGGCTACGTCATCGACGAAGAAACGAAAGAGCGCTTGGCCTTCGTCCATATCACTTTCGACGGCACACGCCGCGGTACAGTTACGGACATCGACGGCCGATTCTGGCTCGAAAAACCCTTCCCAAAAACCATCACCCTCTCCTTCGTGGGCTACAAACCTACCACGGTCGAGGTGCCGAGTGCCTACGGCACGAATAACCCCTTTGTCGTTCGCATGAGAGCTGATAACTTTCTGATCGACGAAGTCGAACTGGTGGCCAATGAGAATCCCGCTCATCGCATCATCCGCAAAGCGATCGACCATAAAGACGAGAATAACCCCACCAACTACGAGTCATTCTCCTACGACTCGTACTCCAAGTTCCTCGTCACCATCGATGCAGACTCGGTCGTAGTTCCCGATGAGCCCAAAACCCGGCAAGACAGCAGCAATCTGGAGCTCAAAGAATTCGCCGACCGCCAACACCTCTTCATCATGGAGAACATAAGCACCCGGCAATTCATCAAAGGAAAAAGGGATAACGAGCGCGTGATAGCCTCCCGAATATCCGGACTCAAGAACCCGAGCTTCGTAGTTCTCGCCAACGAATTCCAAAGCTTCAGCTTCTACGACGATTACATCACCGTACTTGGCGAAGACTACCTCAACCCCATCGCCAAAGGATCCATAAAACGCTACGTTTACGAGCTACGCGATACGATCTACACGAATGAAAACGATAGTGTGTTCGTTATCGCCTACCAACCCTCCGTTCGCGCCAATATTATTGGCCTTAAGGGACTCGTGTACATCCACAGCGATAAGTATGCTATATCCAACGTGATCGCAGAACCAGCGAAAGAAAACACCCAATTCCCGATCAAGATCCGGCAAATGTACGAACGGGTCGATGGCGTTCATTGGTTCCCAACCCAGTTGAATACGGATATCGTTCCGCCCATCACGGCCAACGAAATAGTTCCCAAGGCCATTGGCCGCAGCTACCTCATGGACATTAAGGTGAATCCAGATCTTGAAAAGCGAAAAATATCCTCTACTGCGGTAACCCTCGAGTCAAAAGCCACCAACTGCGACGATGAGTTCTGGGCAGCATACAGGGTCGACAGCACCCTTTCCGAAAAAGAGCAAGAGACCTACAGAGTGCTCGACTCTATTGGCGATGCCGAAAACCTGGATGCTAAGCTGAAGGTGTTTCAGTCCATCGTTACGGGTAGGATTCCCGTAGGCCCCATAAGCTTCGATCTCGATCGCATTCTTCAGGTGAACGCCTATGAAGCCGTGCGACTCGGAGTCGGCATACACACCAACGAGAAATTCAGCGACCGGCTCACCCTGGGCGGATTCTGGGGCTGGGGTTTCAAAGATGCAGCAGCCAAGTACGGCCTCGACGCAGAGTACACCTTGAGCAAACGGAACGACATAAAACTCGGGTATCAGTATAGCTACGATACCCCGGAAGCCGGTGGCGTAAAATACTACGTCGAAGAAAGGCCATTGCTCATCGACGATTATCGATCGCTGACCGTCAACCGCGTTGATGTAACCTCGCGCCATCATGCACATCTGGCCGTGAGGCCATTAAGCAACTTTAAATTGCGCTTCTTCGGTCAGTGGGAACGCCGAATAACCGTAGGCGGCTACCAGTACCTCAGCGACGTTTCGGATTCGACCAGTGGACAGCGCGCATTCAATTATACCGAAGCGGGAGTTTCGATGCAGTGGGCGCCAAACGATCGCTACATGCAAACTCAGTTCGGCTATGTAACCATCGACAAGACCTACCCAATTTACTCCCTTCAGGTGGCTAGAGGACTCGACGGATTATGGGGCAGCACTTTCGATTATTGGCGTGCCGATCTGAAGCTCGAACACCGCTGGCGCATTCGGCATTTGGGTGATCTGTATGTCACCCTTGCGGGTGGATGGGCAGGAGGCGACCTCCCCTATTCGCGATTGTACGGTGGATGGTACAATGCGCCCAACATCATCAGCGACGCCAATTCTTTCGAGACCATGCAGCGAAACGAGTTCCTGAGCGACAAATACGCGCAGATCATCGTTCGCCATAAATTCGGTCGACTCTTTAAGAAGGAAGACAACAACGCCGCGCTTTGGTTGGTGACCAAAGCTGCTTGGGGTGACGTCGAAAATCCTGAAAAACACTTGGGTATCGGAAACCAGACCATGGATCGCGGTTATTACGAATCCGGCGTCGAGGTCACCCAGCTTTTCAGCAATGCCGGAGTCGGCTTCTTTTACAGGTGCGGACCGTACCAACAACTCGATTTTTGGAATAACTGGGCTATACGGCTAAATTACCGTTTTTTCTGGCAGGAATAATCCGTACTTTCGTACGATCGAAATTCAAGGTATCCCTTGCCCATGTGGACGTTCGTCGCACGCATAATTCTGCGAAACAGAATCACCCTTTTGATCGCCATTGGCCTCATTACGGCCTTTATGGGGTATCAAGCGCAATTTGTCCAGATGGACTACGAATATGCGCGCCTCCTTCCTAAAGAAGACACTACGAACATAGGCTACGAGAACTTCAAAGATATTTTCGGCGACGAAGGAAACATCATCGTGGTAGGTATCGAAGACCCGGATCTCGGTCAGCTGAAGAATTTTAAGCAGTGGCACGATTTATCGGACACCTTGTCCAAACAGCACGGAGTCACCGGAACCCTGATCTTGGCCGATGCGCTCGTTATCGAGCGAAACGACAGTTTACAGGCTTTCGACGTACGTCCGGTAATGCCCGAATTCCCGGAAGATCAAGCACAGCTCGACTCGCTACGCGAAGTCCTTTTTAGCCTTCCTTTCTACAGAGGGATCCTCTACAACCCCGAATCGGGAGCCACGCTCATGGCCATCTCACTCGAAAAGGAGATCCTGAACGATAAGGCCCGAGTCCGGGTGGTAAATAATTTACGCCGCATCATCGCGGACTTCACGGAACAAACCGGGCTCGAAACGCATACCTCCGGATTCCCCTATATACGAACGGTGAATGCCGAGAAAGTTCAAGACGAGATTCTGATGTTCGTGTTACTGGCCTTATTGGTGACCGCGCTCATCCTCTATTTGTTCTTTAGATCGTTCCGCGCCATGCTGTTCAGCATGGTGGTAGTGATCATCGCGGTGATCTGCTCCATGGGCTTCATTGTGCTCTTTGGATTCAAGGTATCGCTCTTGACGGCTCTCATTCCTCCGCTGATCATCGTAATCGGAGTTCCGAACTGTATTTTTTTGCTGAATAAGTACCATCAGGAATACGTTAAACACGGGAACCAGGTCAAGGCATTGAGCAGGGTAATCCACAAGATCGGTAACGCCACCTTAATGACCAACGCCACTACGGCCTCGGGCTTTGCCACCTTTATTCTAACGAGCAGCCGCGTACTGGTCGAATTCGGTATTCTGGCCTCCGTGAACATCATGGCGGTCTTTGTTTTATCGCTCCTCTTGATCCCGATCATTTTCAGTTTTGCCAAACCACCGAAAACCCGTCACGTGCAGCACTTGGAGCGCCAGTGGATCAACAGGGTCGTGGAGTGGATGCTGATCAGAGTCCAATATAAACGCGCGAGTATCTACATTACTACGGCCGTATTGATCACGGCCGGAATCATCGGCATGTTGCGAATGCGCAAGACCGGTAACCTGGCCGAAGACTTGCCTCAGGATGCCAAACTCTATCAAGACCTGCTCTTCTTCGAGGAAAACTTCAACGGGGTTTTGCCTTTTGAGATCATGATCGACACCAAGCGCCCAAATGGGGTTACGTCGCTGGCCAACCTCAAACGCATGGATGCCCTTCAGGACATCATGGCCGAAAAGAGTGAACTATCCCGAACCCTGTCGATCGTGGATTTGGCCAAATTCTCAAAACAGGCTTTCTACGGGGGAGACACGAACTTTTACACACTACCGACCTCTCAGGACAAGAACTTCATTTTCTCCTATGTAAGCCGATCGAACACAGAAGCCTCATCGGTTAAAATGGTCGTTGACTCTACCGGTCAATATGCCCGCATCTCCGCTAATATTGCCGATATCGGAACCAAGGAGATGGACGAACTGAAAGAGTCGCTCCGCCCCAGGATCGACAGTCTGTTCAATCCCGACCGCTATGACGCAACCATGACCGGAACCTCAGTGGTATTCATCATGGGAACCAACTACCTGGTTAAAAACTTGGTGCTATCGCTCGCCTTGGCGATCGTTCTCATTGCCCTCTTTATGGCGTGGATGTTTCGCTCCGCGCGTATGGTCGTAGTATCGTTGATTCCGAACCTCATTCCGCTATTGCTCACGGCGGCCATGATGGGTTTTTTCAATATTCCGATAAAGCCGTCGACCATCCTGGTGTTCTCCATCGCCTTTGGTATTTCGGTGGACGACACCATCCACTTCTTGGCCAAGTACCGGCAGGAGCTCAAGGTTCGCAACTGGAATATTCGCGAAAGTGTACTGCAAGCACTTCGGGAAACCGGGGTGAGCATGACCTACACTTCGATTGTGCTGTTCTTCGGGTTCAGCATTTTCATAGCATCTCAATTCGGGGGAACCAAGGCACTCGGAATGCTCGTTTCGCTGACCCTTTTGATCGCCATGCTCGCGAACCTCTTATTGCTTCCGAGTCTCTTGTTGACTTTGGAAAAGCGTATCACCACCCGCACCTTCCAAGAGCCATTAATTGATATCTTAGATGAGGAAGAAGATATCGATCTCGACGAGCTCGTAGTGAGAAAGGAAGAAGAAGAAAACGACAAAAACACGACATCATGAAAGGTATCGTACTCGCCGGAGGAGCCGGCACTCGGCTACACCCCCTCACTCTTGGGGTCAGCAAACAGCTGATGCCCATCTACGACAAACCCATGATATACTATCCGCTATCGACCCTCATGATGGCCGGTATTCGCGATATTCTGATCATTTCGACCCCCCACGATCTGCCTCGCTTTGAGCACTTGCTTGGCGACGGATCTCGCATTGGCTGTAACTTTAGCTACAAGGTTCAAGAAGTTCCCAACGGTCTCGCACAAGCTTTTGTGCTCGGTGAAGAGTTCATTGGCGACGATTCGGCGGCATTGGTACTCGGCGATAATATTTTCTACGGCGCACGGATGGGAAAATTGCTGGTAGAACATCACGATCCCGATGGTGGAGTAGTCTTTGCCTACCACGTCTCGGACCCCGAGCGGTATGGCGTGGTCGAGTTCGACGATGAACAGCGCGTCATCTCCATCGAAGAAAAGCCGGTACGTCCAAAAAGCAATTTCGCCATTCCCGGGCTTTACTTCTACGATAACGAGGTGGTCGAGATCGCCAAGAACCTCAAACCCTCACCGCGAGGAGAGTACGAAATCACCGACATCAATAAAGAATACCTCAAACGCGACAAACTTCAGGTGGGAATTTTGGACCGCGGAACCGCATGGCTCGATACCGGAACCTTCAAAAGCCTCATGCAAGCCGGACAATTCGTTCAGGTGATCGAAGAGCGACAAGGCCTAAAGATCGGTTGTATCGAAGAGATCGCCTGGCGCAACGGATTCATCGACGATGCCAAACTCGAAGAAGTGGCACAACCCCTTATGAAGAGCGGCTATGGCCAATACCTGATCCGCCTCCTAAATCGCGACTTTTGATGCACGCCCGCGTCATTGAGCTTCAAAAATACTTCACCGAAGCGCTCCTCGCCGAACCCGCACAGGGACGACCCGACGAGCTCTATGCGCCGATGAACTACATCCTTTCGCTGGGTGGTAAACGCCTCAGACCGGTGATGGTGTTGCTAGGTACCGAACTGTTCGATGGCAACCTCGAAGCCGCCCTTCCTGCCGCTAAGGCAGTAGAATGGTTTCACAATTTCACCCTGGTTCACGACGACATCATGGACGAGGCGCCGCTACGCCGTGGAAAGCCGGCGGTGCACGAAAAATGGAACCGGAATATCGCCATCCTCAGCGGTGATGCCATGCTGGTGAAATGCTACGATTTTCTTCTGGGCCTGCGGCCCGATGTGCTTGCGTCCGTCACGCGGTTGTTCAATACGACTGCCGTAGAAGTATGCGAGGGCCAACAGCTCGATATGAACTTCGAATCGCGATCCGATGTCACCGTCGACGAGTACCTGCATATGATCGAGTACAAGACCTCGGTTTTTTTGGCAGCGGCGCTGGAAATGGGAGCGATTATTGCCGGTGCCGACCAAAGCGATGCGGGGCATTTATACGAATTCGGGCGAAACATCGGGATCGCCTTTCAGCTGCAAGATGACCTGCTCGATGTTTACGGCGACCAGGAAAAAGTCGGGAAACAAGTGGGCGGCGATATCCTGAGCGATAAAAAAACATTTTTGTGGCTCACGGCCGAAGAACAAGCCACCGCTGAGCAAAGAAATCAACTGCACGCTCTTATTGGCGTGAACGGAAAAGACCTCGAAAAGGTAAAAACCGTTCGGGGCATTTACGACGAGCTCAATATTCCGACCCAGGTACGTGCAAAAATGGACTCGTTTTACGATATTGGGCTGCAACATCTTGATGACGTGCGAGTTTCGGCCGAGAAAAAAATCCCGCTCATGCAACTCGCCGAGTCGCTCATGCAACGAGAACACTGATGACCCTTCCGCTCGAATACGAAAAGTACCGCCGACAGATCACCTACCTGAGGCGCGTAGTCGAGCAGATTCAAAAAGACTTCCAGATTTTCGATTTCGATATCCGCTTCAGCGGGGATGTCGAGGGTGCGTATGGCGAATTGGTCGCTCAAATTAGGCCGATCGTTCGCGACTTGGTCAACAACAATCCAGAGCGACTCATGAATCTGCTCTATCGAATCGACCTCAACGAAACGGAGCTTCGACAGGCCATAGGGGAGCAAGACGATTTCCTGGAATACCTCGTAGACAAGATTCTGACCCGTGAGCTTCAAAAAGTGATCTTGCGCGAACACTTTAAGAACGCCCAAGATAGCGAAGGGTCCATGGACTCGCGCATTGCCGACGGTTGAGCTGATACCGAACACTCGCCGGCCAATTATGTTTCTATGGAAAGCGAGGTCAAACTTTAGATTTCGTACTTTTGAATTCTCATTAGACGACGTGCACATCACATGGACCGATATTCCTTTTTAGGAGCTGCCCACACCCAATTCATCGATCAACTTTACGAGCAATATCTGGAGTCTCCCGATTCGGTGGAGCCCAGTTGGAGGGCCTTTTTTCAGGGCTACGACTTTGCGCAAGAAAGTTATAACGGGTCCGCGGGCGACTACGCCGGAGAGCAAGTAGCCAATGGTGTTGCGACGCAGCACTTGGAAAAAGAGTTTCGAGTACTGAAGCTCATCGAAGGCTACCGTACGCGAGGACACCTTTTCACACGGACGAACCCCGTGCGCGAGCGACGTAAATACGCTCCGACCCTGGAGCTTGCGAACTTCGATCTGCAAGAGAGCGATTTGGAAACCGTTTTTCAGGCGGGTAACGAAATCGGCTTGGGTCCGACGATATTAAAAGACATTGTCGATCACTTAGAGCAGGTGTATTGCGAGTCGATCGGGGTGGAGTACATGTACATCCGCGACCCAGAAGAACGTATTGGGATCCAGAACTGGCTTCAAAAAGACTTCAACACGCCTAAATTCTCGAAGAAACAGAAACTCGAGATACTCACGAAACTAACCGAAGCGGTGGCCTTCGAGGGCTTTTTACACAGAAAGTTCGTCGGCCAAAAACGCTTTAGCCTCGAGGGTGCTGAATCTCTTATTCCGGCCTTGGATGCCGCGATCGAGCGAGGCACACATCACGGAGTCGAAGAGTTCGTGGTGGGTATGGCCCACCGTGGTCGACTCAATGTGCTCGCCAATGTTTTCGGTAAAACCTACACTCAGATATTCAGCGAATTCGAAAGCAAGGATTTTGAGGATGAATTGTTCGATGGCGACGTAAAATATCACTTGGGCTACACCAGTATGCACAAGACGGAGATCGGGAAGGATGTTCTATTGAACTTAAGTCCTAACCCCTCTCACCTCGAAGCTGTGAATCCGGTCGTTGAAGGAATGGCGCGCGCCAAGATCAACAACGACTGGGACGAAAACATTCAGAAAGTCTGCCCGATCCTCATCCACGGTGATGCGGCCATTGCCGGACAAGGAGTCGTGTACGAAGTCATTCAAATGGCGAAGCTCGACGGTTATAAGACCGGCGGTACCGTGCACATTGTGGCCAACAATCAGGTCGGGTTTACCACCAATTACATCGATGGCCGTTCGAGTACCTATTGTACCGATGTTGGCAAGGTAACGCTAAGCCCAGTCCTCCACGTAAATGGTGACGACGTAGAAGCCGTGGTCCACGCGATGATGTTCGCGATGGATTACCGGAACCACTTCCACAAGGATGTGTTCATTGACCTGCTCGGATACCGTAAATACGGGCACAACGAAGGTGATGAACCCCGATTCACGCAGCCAAACCTGTACAAGATCATTGCGAAGCACCCAAATCCGCGAAAGATCTACACGGACAAACTCATGCAAGAGGGAACGCTCGATAAGGCGACTCTCGATAAGATCGAAGAGGATTTCAAGAAGCAACTCGAGGGTGATTTCGACGAATCCAAAAAGATCGAAAAGAACAAGATCACACCATTTATGGCCAAGGTATGGGAGCCCTATACCTTGGCCAACACGGTGGAACAAATGTTCGCGGATGTCGACACCACCTTCGACCTCGACAAGCTACGCCAGTTGGGATTGGCCATAAGCCAGGTTCCCGAAGGTAAAAAGCTGTACAAGAAAATGGTGAAGGTACTCGGCGATCGCCGCAAGATGATCGAAGAGACCAATAACCTCGATTGGGGAATGGCTGAGCTTCTCGCCTATTCTACACTGCTCGCGGAAGGACATAACGTTCGTATTTCGGGTCAGGACGTCGAGCGCGGGACATTCTCGCATCGTCACGCGATCATGAAAGTAGAGGAGTCCGAAGAAGAAGTGTGTTTGCTCAACGAGCTTGGAGTGGATCAAGGGCGATTTGCGATTTACAACTCCTTGCTGAGCGAATACGCAGTAATGGGATTCGATTACGGCTACTCTCTGGCAGCGCCGGAGACCCTTGTGATTTGGGAAGCCCAGTTCGGTGACTTCTCGAACGGAGCGCAAATCATGATCGACCAATTCATCAGCGCAGCTGAAGATAAGTGGAAGAACCGAAGCGGAATGGTGCTCTTTTTGCCCCACGGGTACGAAGGCCAAGGAGCCGAGCACTCAAGTGCTCGCCTCGAACGCTACCTTCAGCTTTGTGCCGATCTGAACATGATCGTAGCATATCCGACGACTCCGGCTAACCATTTCCATTTACTGCGCCGTCAAATGCGCCGTAATTTCCGAAAGCCATTGGTGGTCATGACCCCCAAGAGTTTATTGCGTCACCCGCGGGCGACCAGTCACCTCGAAGAACTATCGGAAGGTCACTTCCGTGCGGTCATCGACGATCAGGACGCCGATCCAAGCAAGGTTAAGAAAGTAGTTTTCTGCACCGGAAAGGTGTATTATGAACTCCTAACCGAAAAAGAAGAGCGGAAAGCTGATGATGTCGCTATCGTGCGTCTGGAGCAATTGTATCCGCTACCTAAAGACGAGATCAAGGCACTTTTGATCAAGTATCAGAATGCCGAAAAACATATTTGGACCCAGGAAGAGCCCGCCAATATGGGGGCATGGGGATTCCTGCTACAACATTTCCCCGGTCGTGTGAAGTTGCAACGAGTGAGCTTGAAAGTCAGCGCTGCACCTGCCACGGGTTCGAGCAAGCGCGCTATGGAACGCCAACGCTCGATCATTGTTGAAACCTTTGAAATTTAATCGCTCTAAGCATAAACGATCATGATCTTAGAAATGAAAGTCCCCAGTCCAGGGGAATCGATCTCCGAAGTTGAAATCGCGACCTGGTTGGTCGAAGATGGCGACTATGTAGAAAAAGATCGGGCCATTGCCGAGGTTGACTCCGACAAGGCCACTTTGGAATTGCCCGCTGAAGAAAGTGGAACCATTACCCTCAAAGCCGAGGAAGGCGATACGGTAGCCGTAGGGCAAGTCGTTTGCTTGATCGATACGGACGCTGAGGCTCCTGAAGGTAGTAGTACTCCAAAGGCCAACAGCGACGACCAGAGCGATAAGGAAGAAGCTAAAGCAGAGGCTCCAAAAGAGGAGAAGAAAGAAGCGCCGAAAAAAGATACGTACGCTTCGGGAACTCCGTCTCCTGCTGCTAAAAAAATTATGGACGAGAACAACTTGTCCAATGTACAAGGTACCGGTCGCGATGGTCGCATCACCAAAGAGGATGCTACTAAAGCTGTTGCCACCATGGGATCTCCCGGACAAGGAAACCGCAGCAGCGAGTCAAAGCGCATGTCGAAACTTCGCCGAAGCCTATCTACGCGATTGGTAGCCGTGAAGAACGAAACGGCCATGTTGACTACCTTCAATGAAGTCGATATGAGCCCTATCTTCGCCTTGCGATCTGAGTACAAAGAAGCATTCAAAGCCAAACATGGCGTGAGCTTCGGGTTCATGAGCTTCTTTACCAAAGCCGTTACCCGAGCTTTGCAAGAGTTCCCCGACGTAAACTCCATGATCGATGGCGACAACCAGATCCAATTCGACTACTGCGACGTTTCAATCGCTGTGAGCGGACCTAAAGGATTAATGGTTCCCGTACTTCGCAATGCCGAAAACATGAGCTTTAGAGGCGTAGAAGCAGAGATCGGGCGTCTGGCCGGTAAAGTGCGCGATGGATCCATTACGCTCGACGAAATGACGGGTGGAACCTTTACCATCACCAACGGTGGGGTCTTTGGATCCATGCTCAGTACCCCGATCATAAACCCTCCTCAGAGCGCCATTTTGGGTATGCACAACATCGTTGAGCGCCCGGTAGCTGTAGACGGTAAGGTCGAGATTCGCCCCATCATGTACGTTGCGTTGAGCTACGATCACCGCATCATCGACGGCCGCGAGTCGGTCGGATTCCTCGTTGCGGTGAAAGAAGCACTTGAGAATCCAACGGAATTACTGCTCGGCGGAAAAGACAACGTGAAGAAGTCCCTAGAGCTTTAAATCACCGGGCTCGTGCTCAATAGGTGATTGCCCCGCACGGAAGATCCGCGCGCTGTGCGGCCCCTTGAGCTCAACCCTTCCATCGTTAAATCGCAACCAGCTCCCCTCGCGAATTCCGACCACCGGAATCTCATTTTGGGTGTGAAACTCGTTGATTCGCGTTTCGCGCGTTTCGCCCATATGCGTGCTGTTCGGTATAGGATCGAGATAATGCGGGTTTACATTGAACGGCATTAAACCAAGCGCCTCAAATGTCGGCGGATATACGATCGGCATATCGTTCGTAGTGTTGATCGTTTGGCCCGCCACATTGCTGCCCGCACTGGTACCCATGTACGGCATACCTGCGGCTACGCGCTCCCGCAACGCCTCAACCAGTCCGTTTTCCCAAAGCTGTTTAAGGAGTAAAAAAGTATTTCCGCCACCGATAAATGTGCCTGCGGCACGATGAATGGCTTCGACCGGATCGTCGAATTCGTGCATGCCTTTCACCTCAATTCCGATCTTCGAAAAGGCCTTTGCTGCCGCAGCTGTATAATCGTCATGCGACACCCCGGACGGACGAGCATAGGGCACGAATACGATTTCCTCAACTCCTGAAAAGAAATCCTTCACCTCATCGAGAATGTACTCTAGATAGGCCTTTCCGTGAATGGTACTTGTGGAAATAATGAGCAAACGCATAAGTAGTTCTTAGTTTTGAATTCTTAGTTCTTAGTTGGCCGTGAGCAGTGAGCTTACTTTGCGCAGCAAAACCAATTTGCGTGTAGCGCAAACAAACTCACTATTAGGTGATCCCCCTTTCGCTCAGGCGAAAAAGCACTCGCCCGAAAGGCGAATTTACTCTGGCCTGGCCGGAAACAATCAATAAATAGCTTCGCTTATTTATTGATTATGGCTGTCCATATACTGGTCTCACGACCATCTTGCCGGGTCCAAATAGGCCGAACTACTCCGTCAACTGCCGATATATTATTGTAATCCCCAAAGAACACTCCACCGTTCGGGGTAAAGGGCTCTTCGCTTATACGCTCATTGATCCAGGTTTCGCCACCGTCGCTGCTCGATGCCAAATAAACATCGGTAGCATCCCCCTTGTGATTCCTGCGGTCGTAAAACACGATATAAACGTGACCCGTCGCCGGATCTACGGCCATCCAGGTAAGGAATTGCTGTGCTCCGGCACCATCGTCATTTACACGAACCGGATCGCTCCAGGTGTTTCCCTGGTCGTCGCTATACGCAACGAAAATATCCGTGTCCTTGGCTCCATTTCGTTGATCGGCCCAATTCACATAAATGCGGCCATTGTTTTCACCGCCACTGACGTCGCACCCTGTTACAGGCATTCCGTTGCAACGGCCGACACCGGAGATGTCTATATCCCATCCCCCGGGCTGATCGGCCACTACAAGATCTTTTTCGAGCCAGGTAGCTCCTCCGTCCTCTGAACGATCGAAGTAAATTTTATCGTCGAAAGACCAGGCAACGTAGATTTGACCATCGGGCCCCACAGCCGGAACTGCCCCTTCAGTTGTGCTGTCGCTATCCACGCAATTTCCTTCGAGCTTGCTAAGGACGATGGGGTTTGTCCAGCCGCCGTCACCCTCTCCCGTATACCGCGAGAACAAGATTCGAGAGCGGTCCTCCGGATAGTTCGTTGACCCATAGTCGTCGAATTCGGTCCACGATGCGTACAGCGCATCGTTGCGCAGATCCACGGCAGCCCATTCCTTATCCTGATCTTTGGGGTGGTTCATTCCCATATAGGTTCCATTTCCCCACGATTTTCCTCCGTTGGTAGAGGTTTGACAAACAATGCGATCGAGGATCTCTTCGCTGGCCCAATTTTGACCCGTTGGATCGCTCAAGTGTAAAAAGTGGAAATGCCCTTTGCTGTTCGATACAATACACGGATCACCCCACACGCCATATGGTGAACGCAGCTTTTGGATCGACCAGGTAAAGCCTCCGTCGGTGCTCCCATACACGTCGTTCAGCACGGCTCCTGCCACCACGATATTTGGATCGGACAAGCTTACGGCTATCGAAGGTTCACAGGGGCCAATCCCGCCGTAGGCGGAATGAATCCTAACATTGTAATACTCGGATTGGCCGTTGACGCCAACGGCAGTGGCAACGAGTACAATAAGGGAAAGCAGTTTTTTCATTTACTCCTGGAATATAACGGTACCCTTGCGGGTTTTTGCGTCGAGTTTAAGGGTGTGCGTGGCATCGTCTTTCGTGACGTGCACGATGTTGCGTTGATCCGGAAAGGTATGTACGAGTAGACTCGTGGTGGTTTCGATCCATTTAAAGCGCGGCGTTATCGCTTCACCTCTAAAGTGAACGAGCGTGCCATCTTCATCGAATTCGCGGCCGATATATACCAAGCGGCGTTTGCCTTTGTCGGTAACCAGGGTATAGCTCGAAAGTACGAGGTGTCCGATCAATGAATCGGCTTGTGGAGATTCGTCCTCACGACCGAGATTGAGGTTTTCGTGCCCGGCTTCGTTAAGCGCATGCTCCAGATCGTGGGTGAAGATGCGGACCGAACATTCTAATGTATGTGCATCGCGATCGTATTTCGCTTCGGTAACGCTGAGGTTGAGTGCGTGAGCTAAAACATTAAAAGTGATGATCAAATTGACGAGCATAGGGTGAAGGTAAGGGAATTGGTGAAAACCGAGAAGCTGTGATTATGAGGGTGGCGTGGGGGGTCAATAGATGCCTTGACCGTTGTAAATGAATTCTTGTGCTGTTCCGAAAAAATTGAGTTGAAAGAGTACGGTGATCTCCTGACGAGAGGGCACTGCCTGTCCATCGGCGATGACGGGTATCCAGTTTAACGAGCGCAACACGCGTACCACCTCTTGTGGACATCCACCCGCCAGGGTGTGAAGCACTTCGATATTGGTTACGTGGCCCGAGCGCTCCACGACGTAGGCTATCCGCACCTTGCCCTGCACGCTGAGACGAACGGCTTCTTCGGGGTATTTAAGCTGTTTTAGGATGTAGGGATAGGCCTCCCACCCTTCGGGAATTAGAGGTTTGGCCACGCTTTCGACTTCATTCCGCTTGTATATCCCGGTTTCTTCGGACACTGGCAGCACTGGGGTCGGTAGCTGACGATAACCTCGGTCGCGGCAGTATCGGTAGTACCGCTCGGGGTAGAATTTTATGAACATGCGCGTTTTGCCGGAGGTAAACTGGACATTGAATACTGCCGGTTTCCAAACCACGTGTTTCAGGAGTCGAACGGCCTCGCGGTCCAGTTCTTCAGAGACGGAATTCACGAACTCAATCTCTTCGAACTCCCCTTCCGGCGATATGTAGCAGTCGATGGAAACCGTGCCTTTTTCGCCCGCTTGTAGGGCCGAATACGGATACTGCATTTCGTGTTCTAGGAGGTATTTCCACTCGCGCATTCCGCCGACCATGTCCGGTTCACCATATTCTTGAGCAAGTGTTGCGTGGAACAAGGGGGAGAGGATAATTAGCGTGTTCGCGAGGGGGGTACGCATAAAACAATAAGAGTTTCAACTTCGTTTGAAAATAAATGCATTTTCGCGGGGCTTTTTTTGAAACTTTTTTGTTCCTGCGTACCAAGAGCCCCCGTATGGCTAGTGCGGGGCCTTTTATATTTATAGAGGATTAGAAAGAGGTCATAAGAGTTGTTGATATTCGAGACTTTAATGGCCGGTGTACG